>CAJXPC010000204.1 GCA_913057845.1 uncultured Pseudomonadota bacterium | reverse complement strand
GGTGATGTGTTTGCAAGCAGCGAAAATCAAGTTACGGTGATCGGCTTTTCGATTCAAACGGAACGACAATCTACACCGGTGGGCCACCCCTAAGTTCTTGTATGCCTATCTCAATAAATATGCAGTATAAACGCAGTACATATAAACGTATTATGAATTATTAAATACTGTATAATGCATTCATGCCAAAAGGAAAACTCAAACTTAAGACCGTATCGATGACACTTCGTGTCGAACCTCGCGTAAAGGCCGCTGCAGAGCTAGCTGCGAAACGAGTTCGAAGAAGTGTCACCAATTTCATTGAGGTTCTGGTTCTTGAGCATTGCGAGTCGGTTGGCATTAATCATGAATTACACACCGCCCAGGAGGACTCGCATGTCGAAGACGTCAAGACCAAAAAACAAGCCAATTCAAATCCTGGAAAATCTGAGCACGGATCCAGTGTCAGCTGAGATCCGGTTCTATCGTTCCAATGAGAAACCATATGGGGTATTTAGTAATCTTTTCCGGCGGACTGTGCATTTTGAAGGAGTTGCTTACCCGACCGCCGAGCATGCCTATCAAGCTGGAAAAGCAAGAAAAGAGGAGGTCCGTAACTGGATTCTTAGCGCTCCCACGCCCTCTCTGGTGGCAATGGCTGCCCATGGTCTTTATACTTGGGACATTGCGCCTAATTGGTCAAAAATTAAGTTTGAAAGGATGAAAGGTATACTTCTGGCCAAGTATACGCAGCACGAGGACCTAAAGCTTTTGTTGCTTGGTACGGGTAATGCACGTCTTGTCGAGTCAGCCACAGTTGATAATGCAGTCAATCGTTTGTGGGGGGAGGTAAATGGCGTGGGCAAGAATATGCTTGGGGTGTTGCTGATGCAGGTTCGTGATGAGATTCGTCAAGCGGAAGAACCTGATTCCAGCGCAAAATCAAATCTCAACGGACTTGCAGCATAAGTCGTTGACCATACTTACTTTTTCGACCATGGAGTAAGTTCCAGCTTGGGGCGATTTAACGTCAAGAGTCAAGTAAAGGTCTTTTGAGACATGGTTCCAAAGAGACTCGAAATTAGCAGTGAGCAAATCTGAAGTAAGTAGATTTTCGAGTTTGTTTTTTAGATAACCACCATCAAATTGCTTGGTAAGACCCCTCGCACCGGATTGGGTGCAGTTTAGCGCTGCCAGTGCCTGTCCATAACGGAGCGCATTAGCCAAGCCGAGAGGGGTGCTGTCTCTAAAGTTTGTCTTTTTTGAAGATAAATAGTGCAGAAATCCCGACGTGCACCAGTCACCTGCCCCCGCAGTGTCAGAGACTTTGGGGACATTCAGTGCTTCTAAAAAATGCCAGTCAGAGTCTTTCTCTGCTGCAAGTTTAAAGCTGAGTCCCTTGGCTCCCTCCGTCCTGATCTCTATCTCTATCTGTTCCCGATTAAAGTTCTTCAATTCGTCTATTCGATCATCCGCGTATTTCAACACGTTGCAAACATCGAGTGCCTCTTGAAAAGAGTCGCAGTCTGATTGGATGGTCGAAGGTTCAAATACAACCATGGCGTCACGGCTACGATAGGTCTTGGCAAGGCTCAAGGCCCAAGGCGTTACCCGATCAAAGTAAAATACATCTGTAGTTTTTATTTCACTCAGAACGGTATTGCAAAGCGCTGCGTTTTCGTCAACCGACAGAAAACTTCGTTTTGTGCCACAGATCGGACAACAGAAACTAAATTTATGGGTTGTTTGGTCGTCCCCTGGCCATTGATAAACAATTGGTGTTGGAGTGGACTCATCGCGCACTATGAATCGTGTATCTGCATTTAGTGCTTCAAATTCTGAAGAAATGCGAGCAGCTGCACGGTCATTGCCTAATTTGGCAACAGGAACAGCGCACCATCCAAGGTACGCAAGAATGGCCAAAACATTTCCAGCCGATCCGCCCAGACTGGATGTAGCCGATTGAACTTGATCACAAATCAATACATCCAGCGCAACCAACCCTGTTCCCACAATTCTTGGGGTTTGCAATTCGTTGGCTGAACTATAGAGTTGTGTTGTCATAAGGGCCTCCAGCCAGCAAAATATGCCAAATATGATCTGGTTTAGCGATGTGTACAGAGGTTGGAATTTCTGAAAGGAGATTGTACCCGACTGTTTCAACATAAAGCATTGGCAAATCAAGGTCGATTGCGGCTAAGAGCATTCCCAAGCTCCCGATTCTCCATCCGCAAGGAGAGAGAACCGTAGTTGCCTTCCGCTCTGTCGCTGTAAACACCTCTTGCCTAGCATTGATCATTTTAACAATTGATCGATATACATCTAGAGGGTTGGACTCATGTGCATAAATAACGTTCAGATGACTACAATCCCACTCGCCATAAAAATCTTTCTCGTATTCGAAGAGAAGCTCATCGCCTCTTCGCGCGATTTTGGACGGAAAAGGAACTATCGGACAAACTTCCCCCACACTTGAGGTAGATGACAACGCTCGGTACATTACTCCCATTTGTGCTGAGGACCTTTCAGAGAGTTGTGGTACCCAAAGTTTCAGATTTCCCGAGGTGCTGTCAAGCCCCATGGTTCCTTGAAATCCATGCATCCATTCAGCTCTGTCGCTAGATTCAGAGACCAGTTCATGGCCATTGGATTCTGCCGATGCAACAAGCAAGTGAACGTTCGAGCCCATATCCAAACCCGCTTGTAAAGCTTGTTGAACAATGGGAAAGCATACTCCTCTGGACATGCCCGTCGCGTCAATTACTATGTCGGAATAACGTTGTTTGTACCATTCTTGTGCTTTGGCAACTGCGTTCCTTCCGCCGACCGTTGCGCCGTCGCTAGCTATCACTTCAATATCGACAAATTCCAAGCGAGTGTTGTCATGACGTGAGGTGAGATAGTCCCTGTGCAACTTCCCAATAGACTCTAATGGCACATTGTGCCGGCGCTTTTCTACGATAGATCGAATGTCGAGGTTGGGTACCTTCGCAAACACTTCGGCAGGAAAGAACAAGCTCTGAGGCTGAATTCCCAAAGTAGAAATAAGCAACGTCCGCTCAGCGTTAGAAAAATGTTCCTGAACAAAATTGACAACTTTGTCACCGCTTTGTGCAAAGCACTTGCCTGAGTTAAAACAGGTCATTTTTTAACGCTCTCAATCAACTGAGAAAGAGTCCCTTCGCAGAAACCGCCTTTACTGAAGGTTAAGCCGTTGGCGAGGATTGGAAGGCCTCCGAGCTGGAAAAGGCACCACGTTTTTCTCTTGCATTCGTATCCTTCGTACAATGTGACGGCATTGTAGGCAAGGGCGTAATGGAGTACAGAAATTAATTCACCACCATTTTTTTGAAACTGGTCCATCTCGCTTTGTAAAATTCCAAATGCATTGGCCCCGCTGTCAAGTGGCGCATTCGGCGCCAATGTTCTTTGCAAGCAATGTGAGGCAATGAACTCAACCAGAAGTCTCACCTCAGAACTGTGAGGAAAATTCCAACTTTGAATTGTTTCTCGTGCCGTCTTAACCAAAGTGGAGTTTTGTGATTTAGCATCTAATTGGGCGGTTTTTCCTCTCACAACTTTCGTTTCGAGCTGGTCGACCAGCACGCCAGCTAGATGAATAAACTGTTCAATGTTTTCGCTGCTTGCGTCGGCGAGAGTTTCAAAAGAGTAGTAATAAGGTTTCTCAAACTCATGATACAACTGGAGATTAGCACCGTTGATCAACTGAGAACTCACCGATCTTGGTTCGGACCTGTCTCTTATACACATCTCCGAGCCCACGAGACCTCTCTACATCTCGT
>CAJXPC010000203.1 GCA_913057845.1 uncultured Pseudomonadota bacterium | reverse complement strand
ACGAGATGTAGAGAGGTCTCGTGGGCTCGGAGATGTGTATAAGAGACAGGGTATGTGAAGATCATTCATCTTGTTCTCAAATAGAAGTACTCGTGTTCTAAGTGAGAAAAAAGAGTCTGTTAGTTCCGTGGCTTTGACAAAGAGAAAACCAGTTTGAAAACCGCTGCTGCCAGTTCCAGGTGTGGGCGCTGAATGTATTCATCTTCATCGCAGTCGGAATAGATCATTCGGGCCAACCGTACATTCTCAACGACAGGAATTTTGTGCTTGGCAGCAAGCTCCCGAATGAGTTTTGCGTCTTCATCAGCGCCAATGGCGAGAACATAAGGTAAATCGTGCACGCCTGGCTCGTAGTCGAGTGCAACAGCAAGGTGGGTGGGGTTTGTCACCACCACTTTGGCATTTGGAACCCGCTGTAGCGAGGCATTCAATAATCGCCGATGCCCCTGTTTGATATAGCGCTTAACCTCTGGATTACCGTGAATTTCCTTGTTCTCGTCCTTGACTTCGTTTTTACTCATGCGCATTTGCTTGAGATGATCAAAGTAGGTTGCAATCCAATCAATTGCAGAAAGACTGATAAACAAACCCAGAATGATTGTGACCGCCTGCTGCAACAGATCCCACATGAGAGTGAGCATGACATCCAAACCAGCCCTATAGCTGTAGACGATGTCCTGGAGATTGAATATGGCAACGTAGTAAATGACGACTGCAAGCAATATGCTTTTAACAACTGAAATCACCAGTTGAACCAACGATTTTTTTGAAAACATATTCTTGATCGTTGGAATTGGATTCAGCTTTTTAAATGACGGCATGGCCGCTTCAGGAGCAATTACCAAACCGGTTTGAGCCCAGGTACCAACAATCCCGACAAGAACTGCTACTGCAACGATTGGCATTACGATTTCAAGAAAAAGATTGATCGCGAGATTGGAGATTTCTGAATTGAGCGTGAATTTTCGGGAGAATCCGGCAGCGATTGTAGAGTCAATTAATTCAAGAAACCCATTGAAGTAATGAACCATGACTGAAAACAACAACATGTAAATGAAAGTCAGCCGAAAAAGTGTCAAGACATCTTTACTAACCGCTACCTGACCTTTCTTTTTACTGTCTTCTTTCTTTTTCTCTGTGGGTAACTCGGTTTTTTCTCCACTCATGGCACCAGCCCCAACAATGTGGACAGCGTTGTTGAGTAATCACCAAAGATTCTAAATATCTCCTCTTCTGCAAACTCAAGCACCAAGATCAATCCAGCAATTCCAAAGACAGACCTAAGCCCAAACTGCAAGCTGTAAACCTGCATCTGCGGCGTGAAACTTGAAAGAATTTCCATGGCAAATTCTACGAGCATGATAATAATCAGAATCGGTCCCGATAGAAGAACGGCAAAGGCCAGATAATCAACAACCAACTGCACCAATGCAACTACCCAGGCATCAAAATTCCCAACTTGAATGAGCCCTGGAGGAAAAGTGGCATAGCTGTACAAAAGGTGTTGTGTAATGGCATGAAGACCTGGACCCGCAAAAATGAGTGCGGTGAAAAGCAAACCAAAGAGATTCTCAAGGGGAAGTTGTTCCCCGGAATCCTGCCCGTTTGCCTGAGCTGCAAAGGTCGCACCGCGATACACATCGATCAAGGCCCCAAAAGCCATAAAAATGTAATAAGGAAGTGCGATCGTCAGTCCCAACAAAGTGCCCAGCATCACTTCGGTCACCAACGTAAACACCACGAAGTCTTGGGTTGCGGGATGAGGAAAACTGGATGCAAAGGCAATTTGAACCGGGAGCAAAACAATCGCTATTCCAATTGCACTTTTAATCAAGCCACTATTGCTACCCTTTCCAAGCAAGGGCATGAAGGCAACAAACAGCAATGTTCTTGGCAAGTAGTAGGCCAACAGGGCAAGGAAAGCACGAACGGAGTCGGTGTTTGTTGCAAGCAAATCAACCATAGGCGGCAGACATCGAAATGATTTCAAAGATCTGATTGGTGTATTGCATCATCATCCCCGCGATCCAGGGACCCAACATGATTAAACACGCCACACATGCGACCAACTTGATACCAAATGGCAGTGCCTGATCCTGCAACTGAAAAATTGCCTGCAAGAACCCCAAGATGAAACCGAGTACGACAGTTATACCTACTACAGGAAGGGAAACCAGCAAAGAAATCCAGAGCGCCTGACTCACAAAATTGGTAATCAATTGTCAGACTCCGTAGGATGAAATCAAACCCGAAAATACTTTTGCCCAGCCTTCCACGGCTACAAAAAGCAGAATTTTTGCCGGAACTGTCAGTGACATGGGCGACACCATCATCATTCCGAGCGCCATTAATGCACTGGAAACTGCAAGATCAATAATCACAAACGGGAGGTAGAGGTAAAGTCCAAGCCTGAAAGCTTCCGACAATTCGGAAGCGACAAACGCCGGCAACACCACGGTAAGGTCATTTCGATCCAACTCAGGCGCCTGATACTTCTCGGAAATTCGCAACGAGGTTTGGTAGAAACTGTCGTGATAATCCGGATTTGTGTGCTTCAACATGAACACTTTAAAGGGTGGAATGGCTGACCCGATCGCTGAAATCATTTCCGTACCATTCCCTGGCAAATTGCCTTCTGGAGCAAACTTCTGACTGGCATCCTGTAGAACGGGTCCCATCACCAGCAGTGTGATCACCATCGAGATGCCATAGAGCACCATGTTCGAGGGCACCTGTTGAACACCAATTGCATTGCGTAGTATCAGCAGTACGGCGGATATCTTCAGAAAAGAGGTTGCGGTAACTGCCACCAAAGGCACCAAAGAAAGCGAAGCAACCGTAACAATTAACGATATTGGATTAATCGTCTCTGGACCCATTGCTTATCCTTCGTGTGACTTGAACCATTAAGACTTCCTTGAAGCGCACCAACTCACCTTCCAGAATTGGCACGCCACGCACTGCCAACTTGACCATGGGCAAAGTGTGGGATTGAAGTTCAATCAAACTTCCATCCTGAATATTGCAAAGCTCGTTGAAGTCAACTTGTGTTACGCCCGCGATTACCTCAAGAACCACGTCTTCGGGGCCGCTCACGCCTTCGACGATTCGCTGGCTGGACAACAAAGAGGGGGAAGCCGCATTCGATTCATACTCAAGATCAGAGTCGCTGTGCACACTACCTGAAAGCAAGTTATCCCCATCGTCATCAAATGATTGTTCAACCCTTTCCCAGGAAGTATTTCCAATGTGAATTTTGGCGTCTTTGTCTGTCATTGTGAAATTTACCTCTCTTGTCCATTGAACCGTGCTTGTAGAGCTGCTGATCATTTTCGCTCTCAGCTCAACCAGCCCTTCTCCTCTTCTACGCTGCTGCAAGTACAACAGGTCGCCAGCAGAGACAGAGGAGATTTCCGACAACTTCCAGGCGGTCTTGCTGAGCAGTAAATTGAGTCTTAATTCATAGAAGATTGATTGCCCTAGCCACAGGCAGTTTTTTCTGTAGTCTGTGCTGTAGGCACGAAGAACCAGTTCCGCCCGGTTTAAGGCTGAACTGCTTCCGAAAGCGATCAATTGCGTAGACTTCTCGTCATTGATATACAGCGCGTCCTCGATTGGATTTTCAATTTCCGGGCAAGGGGAACGGCTGATGCCCCGGGGAATCCAGTCAAAAAAGTCAAACAGCTCGATCAACGAGTATTCAATGAAACCAATAATTTCAGGAGCATGGTCGACAGCCCATCTTGATCTGTCTCTTATACACATCTCCGAGCCCACGAGACCTCTCTACATCTCG
>CAJXPC010000202.1 GCA_913057845.1 uncultured Pseudomonadota bacterium | reverse complement strand
CCTTAACAAACTTTACAGCTCCGCCTCCAGCAAAAAAACAAGCTACTGCATCAGGTTTTAGAGAAGCTATTTCGGTAAGAATCGCCTGGAATTCAACGTTAGGGAATGGTACGAATAATTCCTTAATGACTTCACCACCCGCAGCTTCAAATCCCTCTCGAAATGAACCTAATGCCTCTTCCCCTGCACCATACTTCCAAGTAACGAATACAGATTTTTTATGTCCATTCTCAACCATGACTTTACCCAACGGGTGAGTGGGTTGCCAATTAGAGAATGAGGTGCGAAATACATTAGGTGCACACATCGAACCCGTAGCTGCGTTCGCTCCAGCGTTAGGAATGATCACTAACGTCCCAGTTTCTTTTGCTACTTTGATCATTCCCATAGCTACGCCCGAATGCACGGTGCCAATGACTACATCGACGTTATCGCGCGTCATGATCTTATTCGCGTAATCAGTCGCCTTTGCAGGATTTGATTCATCATCAACAGTAAAAAAATCGATCGATTTTCCATAGGGTTTATCCCCCAACTCAGCTAGAGCCAATCTAAACCCATTCTCAATGGCCGTCCCAAGCTTCGCGTATGTCCCTGTATAAGGAAGCATGAATCCCACGCGGATGGCGTTATTGGTTTTGTTACACCCAGCTAGTGACAAAAAAGATAAGCCAGCTAAAGCCGAAGCTCCGGCCATAAATTCACGACGATTACTGATTGACATCTTTCCCCCTTTTAATTTTTATTGTGCTCACGTATTTTTTTGACGCAACCTAAACCGTTGGATTTTACCAGTCGCGGTCTTTGGTAACTCTTCCACGAACTCAATCCACCTCGGATACTTAAATGGGGCTAGCTTGGATTTAACATAGTCTTTCAATTCATCAACAAGTGATTGGTTGGCATCTGAACCACTGATCAACACAATGAACGCTCGCGGCTTGGTAAGCTTATCATCGTCTTCATCGCCGACTATAGCCGCTTCTAGCACAGCAGGGTGCGACATTAAAACCGCCTCGACCTCAAAGGGCGAAACGTACAAACCGCTCACTTTGAGCATATCGTCTGATCGTCCACTGTAAGTATAAAACCCTTGCTCATCACAACTATACTTGTCCCCCGCTCGGGTCCACTCACCACAAAAAGTATCTTTTGATTTCTGCCTTTGATTCCAATATAAATTTGCTGACGACGGCCCCTTAATTTGGAGCTCCCCAAGCTCCCCAATAGGGACATCTAAACCATCTTCGCCCACTAAGCGTATCTCATAACCTGGGACGGGTTTGCCAGTGGTCCCGTATCGTACGTCTCCTGGTCGATTGGATAAAAAGATGTGCAGCATTTCAGTTGATCCAATTCCATCTAATATTTCACTACCAAAATGAGACGTCCAGCGTTTCCCAATTTGTGGGGGGAGCGCCTCACCGGCCGAGGTCGCGACACGAACTGAAACTTCATCCCTGCTCGGCAAATCACCACTTGCTAACATTGCTCCGAATAACGTTGGCACCCCATAAAATATTGTAGGTTGGTGATCCTTAATTCTTTTAAACACGGAATCAGGCGTGGGCCTTTCTGACATTAAAACCGTTGTGGCCCCTACAGAGAGCGGGAATGTCAAACCATTCCCCAACCCATAAGCAAAGAATAATTTGGCAGCAGAAAATACAATATCGTCTTCCTTTATCCCCAAAATTGGTTTGGCGTAGAGCTCGGCCGTATAAGTTAAGCTCGAGTGGATGTGGACTGTCCCCTTAGGCGCACCAGTTGAGCCAGATGAATAAAGCCAAAAACAAACATCATCACATGACGTGCTCGCGGGCTCACAATCCTTGCTTGCTTGGCTTTGGAGACTTTGTAAGTGATGATATTCTGAGTTCGAGTCTCCTGAAACGATAATGTGTTCGAGATACTCAGACTCTGTAATCGCATGACCCAATTTTTCCAATAACGATGAACTCACAATCAGCGCCTTCGCCCGACTATCCTTCATCATGAATTCGTAATCGTCTGGAGTCAGCAGCGTATTGACTGCAATAGGTATGATTCCTGATTTTATGGCACCAAGAAATACTGATGGAAAATCGATGGTGTCAGAGTGCACAATCATCACTCGATCCTCTATCTTCAAACCTAGCTTTTGTAACGCGTTCGCTGAACGGTTTACACGTGCGCACAACTCTTCATATGTATAGCGTCCATCATCATCAATATAGGCAATTTTTGCCGCTCGACCCTCTACAATATTTCTCTCCAGTAAATCATGTGCCGCGTTGAACAGTCGCGGCATATTGATGGTCGGAGGGCTCGTTGAGCGATCGGCCGTATAAAACTTCAAATTGCTAATCTTGCTTTTTGGCACGCTGGTTCGCTTCACCGTGGATTGTTAATTGGATTATCTTTGCTCAATCAGCTGACATATCTCGGTCACACAACTCCAACCATCCTTCAGACCAATCAGCCGCCTCCTCCTCTGGCATTGTGCCAGAGCTGGCGTCATGCATCAGTATATCCCCGATACGCTCAGCCCCGCACTCTTGTAAAACCTCATCAAATCGTTTCCCACCGAAACAGAATGTTTCCGCATAGGTGCGGTCGCCTAGCGCAATTAACCCATAACGTATGTTTTTTAAATTGGGCTTTGAGCTTATAAGGTTCTCTATAAAAGCCCTAGCATTATCAGGTACATCACCTTGTCCATAAGTTGATGTGCATATTAAATATATGCCGTCCGAACCAAAGATATCCGAGGTTAGTTTATCCATGTCCACGGTTTCGACTTGAATCCCCTCCCCATCAAATCTCAACTCTAACTCCTGCCCTACTAACTGAGCGTTACCGGTCATGGTACCAATCAGGATTGTGATCTGCTTTGTCATCTGTTGTATTCCAAGCTCATATAATAATATGCAATATATTGCATTTAATTTAACATTTATTGCCTTATTATACAGATACTGAAAAACGTAGTATCATTCATGCTAATTTATAACAATAAGAAATATAATTCCTGATGAAAGGAACTCGATAGCAGTAAGCGAGTCCATATTCGAACCGTTAACTTGAATAATTAAAGAATCAGGAAGGCTAAAGCTATGCTTGAAACAGTTCAGAATAATGGAATCGACCGTGAATCATCCGATACACGAAAAACTCGAGAATCAATAAACACTGAATTTTTAGAATTAGTAGGCTCAAGAATCAAAAAGATTCGAAAAGAAAAAAAATACACCCGAAAGCTATTGTCTGAACAGTCTGGTGTATCAGAACGATACCTAGCCCTACTTGAATCGGGCAAAGGGAATGTGTCCATTGCTCTGCTTCGTCAGGTAGCTCAGTCTCTGGATGTCGAGCCAGAGATCCTAGTATCAAATTCGACACCAATTAACGCCGAGTCTCGACTCTTGCTTGGATTATTAGCTGGCCTCACGAGTAGCGACCGTCTCAGATTCAAAGATCAATTGCTGAGAGAGCTTCGTAATTCTCCGGCAAGTCGAAGTTACCGTATTGCATTAATCGGGCTGAGGGGGGCGGGGAAAACCACAGTAGGAGAACGGTTATCTATAATTTTGGATATTCCGTTTGTTGAGATTGATCGAGAGATTGAAAAACTAGTCGATGCCCCGCTCTCAGAAATTTTCATTACTTATGGGCAAGAAGGCTATCGAAATTTAGAAAAGACGTGTCTTGAAAATGCGCTTAGCAACGGGGGTAATTGCATAATTTCTACTGGCGGCAGCATTGTTCAAGAACAGTCTGCCTATGACTTACTCTTATCGACATGTTATACCTGTCTCTTATACACATCTGACGCTGCCGACGAATAGAGAGGTGTAG
>CAJXPC010000201.1 GCA_913057845.1 uncultured Pseudomonadota bacterium | reverse complement strand
CGAGATGTAGAGAGGTCTCGTGGGCTCGGAGATGTGTATAAGAGACAGGGTCTTAAACGTATGCTCTCTGGAATGAAAGGCGCAATGGGTGGGTGATAATCAGTGCCTCATACAGCTTTTGTAATGTTTTATGTTCAAGGAAAAGATTTTGATACTTCATTTTTTTAAAATTCTGTTTTTATTGTTTTTTTATCCATCAATTGCTTTTGGGGTCATTGATTACACGGCTTATTCTGATTACGAGCGAGAGAAAAATTGGGCGGATCAAATCATTCCGTCGATTATTGTGGGTGATCCAGTTTGGATAGAGCAGTCCAACGAGCATAAATTTTTAGGCATATACGCCGAAGCTGAAAATCCTAGAGGTGCGGTGATCCTCGCGCACGGTCGAGGATGGAATCCTGATTTTGAGTTGTATGGCATGCTGCGCGTCTTGTTAGCCGAATCTGGGTACAGCACGTTATCGATTCAAATGCCTATCCTCGGCGGGGGAGCGAAGGTGGGTGACTATATCCCGACCTATCCTGAAGCATTTCATCGGTTTGACTTGGCAGCTGAATTTCTTAATGAAAAAGGTTTCGATAATATTTCGATCGTCTCGCATAGCCTTGGAGCTACTATGGCTAATCACTATCTGATCACGGTGGATGAAACACTCGTAAATTCTTGGGTATTCATTAGTATTCTCAATGGCTTACAGGAAATGTTTAGAATTAAGATGCCGGTTATGGATGTTTTTGCCTCGGATGATTGGGAAATTACAGTAGTTGGTGGTTACGAACGAAAACAACAAATCTTAAAGGTTCCGGGTTCCAGTCAGGTAATTATTCAAAATGCATTGCATTTTTTTGAGCGTCGCGAAGAAACCCTTGCCGCGGAAATCAAACAATTCCTCGACTCAATTTACAGTAATCGGCCCTAACTGTGGTTGGAAAAACAGCAGAATATGTACAGAGTTGTGTCTTTTGGCTAAAAAAGCGTAGAATACGCGGCTAACTTAAATTCGGTTACCAGATTAACCTAGACTTTACGGATACCAAATGGTTGTAATTAGATTATCAAGGAGTGGCAGCAAGCGTCGCCCGTTCTACAATATGGTCGTAGCGGACTCGAGAAAACCCCGTGATGGGCGTTATCTCGAGCGAGTCGGTTTTTACGATCCTCAAGCCCCTGAAGGGGTGGAAGGTCTTCGTATTGATTTTGATCGAGTTACTTTTTGGCAGGGCAAAGGCGCCCAGTTATCAGATACGGCAGCGCGGTTAGTTAAACAGCTTGGCGGAAAAAAATCAGCCTGAGGGCTTGATTGTAATGGGGCGGCTGGCGGCCCCTTATGGCGTTAAGGGCTGGCTCAAGGTCCAGTCTTATGCCGCATCCTCTGATTCTTTATCGGAACATTCACGATGGTGGGTTCGTGTCGAGTCCGAGTGGGTGTGTCTTGAAGTGGAAGATTCGCGTCTTCAGCATCAGGGGTTGATCGCGAAGTTAGTAGGGTTTGAGAATAGAGAGCAGGTAGCAAAATTAAGGGGTGCAGAGTTCGGTATTCAGCGCGGTCAGTTGCCGGAGTTGCCTGAGAAGGAATACTACTGGCACGAGTTAGTTGGGTTCGCTGTTATTAATATCAAGGGTGAGACTCTTGGTGTGATTAATCATTTGTTTGATTCTGGCGCTCAGCCAGTGATTGTGTTGAAAGACGGTAAAGAAGAGCGGCTCATCCCTTGGGTAGACCACGTTATTGAGCGGGTCGATACTGGGAATCGGATCCTCACCGTTGACTGGGAGCTCGACTATTAACTTTTTAAATACCACTAAATCATGAAACGCTTCGACGTGGTCACACTATTTCCTGAGATGTTTTCTGCGTTAACTCATAATGGGGTTACCGGTCGTGGTGAGGGCAGGGGTATTTACGATCTTGTGTGTTGGAATCCAAGAGAATTTACTGATGACCCACGGCGAACAGTTGACGATCGACCTTATGGTGGTGGCGCCGGCATGGTTTTAACGCCCAGCCCATTAGTTAAAGCTATTCATACAGCTAAGTGCCGACAATTAAGTACTGGAGTGAAGTTAAGTAAGACCATTTATCTCTCTCCTCAGGGACGTGTGTTAAATCAACAATTGGTTGAGGAGTTATCGACTTTTGATGGCCTTGTCTTGCTCTCAGGTCGGTACGAGGGGGTCGATGAGCGTGTGATCGAAGAAAGTGTTGATCTTGAGGTGTCTATTGGAGACTATGTGTTATCGGGAGGCGAGCTTCCAGCAATGGTACTTTTAGATGCCTTAATTCGTTTACTACCAGGGGTCGTCAACCATTCGGAGTCGGTGGTTGATGAAAGTCATTCCTCTGGCATGCTCGAGTATCCGCAATACACTAGACCAGAGGTGTTTAATGGGAGGCGTGTTCCAGAAGTGCTTCTGAGCGGGCATCATGATGACATCAGGCGATGGAGGCAGGAGCAATCTTTAGGGCGTACGCGACAGAGGCGTCCGGATCTTCTGAAGACAGAGGGCCCAAATTAGTAGCAAGCCTGGCGCTTCGAGCAAAAGTGAATAAAGACATGCTGGCTAATTGCCTTCTGTCTGAATATCAAGATATAATTACGGGTTAAGGAGTAACAATAATGAATTTAATAGAGCAAATAGAAAAAGAAGAAATTGAGCGGCTGGGTGTAACGATCCCGGATTTTGCTGCCGGAGACACCGTAGTGGTTAACGTGAACGTGGTCGAGGGTGAGCGAAAGCGTGTTCAAGCCTATGAGGGTGTTGTCATCGCTAAAAAAAACCGCGGATTGAATTCCTCATTTATCGTGAGAAAAATCTCTTCGGGCGTGGGTGTTGAACGAACATTTCAATCGTATTCGCCCTTAATTGCGAGTATTGAGGTGAAGCGGCGTGGTGATGTGCGGCGTGCGAAATTGTATTACCTCAGAGATCGTTCAGGTAAGTCTGCACGAATTAAAGAAAAGCTTCCGCAGAGAAAAAAGGTTGCGGTCGAAGCATAATATCTTTTTCGACCTTAGTATCAGAATAAAATGGCGGCTACTTACAGTCGCCATTTTTGCTTCTAGGGGTTGCTTGAACCGGTAAAAAATAATCTGACGTAATCGTGAATTAATTTGATTGTTAACTGATAATATGTCTGTTCCTCAGTTGTACGTTCGAGCTCCTTTTGGCTACATCAGCCTATTAACAACAAACGACTTCGTTATTAAGATTGATTATTGTGCGCATGAAAAAGTGTTACATGCTCGTCCTAATAAATTGTCTATTGAGGTTTGTAAGCAAATCAATGCCTATCTAATCGATCCGAGTTTTACGTTTGATTTGCCGCTAGATATACAAGGCACAAATTATCGAAAAAGAGTTTGGGATCAAATTGCTCAGATCCCAGTGGGAGAAACGAGAACGTACGGCCAAATCGCCACATTTATAAAGTCTTCGGCGCGAGCTGTGGGTGGCGCGTGTGGTGATAATCCGGTCCCTCTGTTGATTGCATGCCATCGGGTCGTGGCGCAAAAAGGAATAGGAGGCTTTATGCATTCGACCGGGAGTTTCGCGCTGAAGGTAAAATACTGGTTGATCAATCATGAAGCCAACGCTGGACGATAATTCAATGGATTTCAAAGACAACGTTCAAACTGTTGATTATTTCTGCGATTCTTTGTGGTTAGAAGATGGACTATCCAAGAATACGTTGTCCAGCTATCGACGAGATTTGTATTTGTTTTCTCGATGGCTCAAGGAGACGCAAGGCGTCATGGACTTGTCGAAAGTTACAAACGGGCACATCTTGGGATCTGTCTCTTATACACATCTGACGCTGCCGACGAATAGAGAGGTGTAG
>CAJXPC010000200.1 GCA_913057845.1 uncultured Pseudomonadota bacterium | reverse complement strand
TGGTTGTACCATTCAAGATTCCCGCGACAGACTCAATGCGATTAGCACTGAGCCCTTCACGCAAGGCCTTAATGATCGGGATCCCTCCGGCAACCGCGGCCTCAAAGGCAACCATAGAGCCATTTTTCTTTGCTAGGGCAAATAGGTCATTCCCCTGCTCGGCAATCAGCGCCTTATTTGCCGTGACTACCGGCTTTGCCAAAGCGATTGATGCCTCAATAACTGCGCGCGCCGTTGTCACACCGCCAATCAACTCAATAACAATATCCACATTTTCATCATGAACAACCTCCAACGGATCTCTATAAAGTTTTATAGTCGGCCCCAGAAAATCTTTCGCCTTATCCAGATCGCGTGCACTGGCAGCGCTGACAATAATCTCACACCCAGCTCTTCTGGATATTTCCTCACAATTTCGATTCAGAACATCAAACACACCTCTACCCACTGTGCCAACGCCTATCAAACCCACTCTGACTGCTTTCATGTCACCAACCTCAATTTCCAAAATTTGGTATCTCGCAGTCTATTTTAATCATCATTATGAGACCTTCACATCGTTGAGAATTTTTCCGTCTAATGAGTCAAGCACGCCATCTTTACGAAACATATCCTTAATGCCCCGAATCGCTTGACGAATTCGAGCTTCATTCTCGATCAATGCCAGTCGAACATGATCGTCTCCATACTCTCCAAATCCAATACCAGGAGCCGCGGCAAGTTTGGCGTCTGTTAACAACCGCTTAGAAAACTCCAAGGATCCAAAATGTCGATAGGGCTCGGGTATTTTGGCCCATATGTACATTGCAGCTTTCGGTATGTCCACATTCCATCCTGTCTCATGAAGGCCCTTAACCATCACATTACGTCGATTCTCATAAGTTTTGCGGATGTCTTCAACGCAATCTTGTGGGCCTTCAAGTGCGACGATCGAAGCAATTTGTAACGGAGTAAATGTTCCGTAATCGTGGTAACTCTTAATTCTAGATAAGGCCTCTACCAAATCCGGATTACCGACCATATAACCAATACGCCAGCCGGCCATATTGTAACTTTTAGACATGGTAAAAAATTCAACTGCGATCTCTTTAGCTCCAGGCACTTGAAGTATTGAAGGTGCTTTGTATCCATCAAAGACAATATCTGCATAGGCTAAATCGTGAACCACATAGATTCCGTGCTCTCGAGCAATGCCTAGAAGTTTCTCGAAAAATGGTAGGTCAACACACTGCGTCGTTGGGTTTCCCGGAAAATTAACAATAATCATTTTAGGCTTGGGAAATGACTCCTTAAGTGCTCTCTCTAGCTCCTCAAAAAAGTCAACATCCGGTGTATTGCGCACATGGCGAATATCCGCCCCGGCAATGACGGGACCATAGATATGTATGGGATAACTCGGATTCGGCACAAGAACAACATCACCTCGGTCCAACGTTGCTAGCGCTAGATGAGCAATGCCTTCCTTTGACCCGATCGTAACAATAGCTTCCGACTCCGGATCAAGACTCACGCCGTAGCGCTCAGCATACCAATTTGTAATCGCTTTGCGTAAACGCGGGATCCCTTTAGAAACGGAGTATCCATGATTCGCTGGACGTCTCGCGGCCTCAACTAACTTCTCGACAATATGAGGTGGCGTCGGTCCATCGGGGTTACCCATCGATAGATCAATAATATCCTCACCTCTGCGGCGAGCGGCCATCTTGAGCTCGCTCGTAATATTAAATACATACTGAGGCAGCCTTTTAATGCGAGAAAACTCAATCGACATAAAATTATAGTTCTGGTAATTTTAGGCGTTACGCCCAACCCGATCACAAATAGGAGCCAAGTTTAACTGATATGCTGGAATGCGGCAAAAGAAACGTTTATCGATATAGAGCGTGTAACTGAAACAATACTGACAAAAAATATAATGCAAATAGCCATACAAAATGACTTAGATATCGTAAAAATCACCAAAGTCGAATCGACTCATATTGAGATTGAGAACACCAAGGTCTCACAACCATTTTTTGTCGGAGTTGACCATGCCATTACACCGTGGTCAGTCAGTCATGGAGTCATTGATCGAGATGCGATAGAAAAATTACCCCTCGCCGGCTACGAATTACTCCTCCTTGGCACTGGAGACCGATTCTCGCGACTCGATACGGCGTCCATGCGGTATTTAAGCGACACGGTGGGCTTCGAAGTGATGACGACTGTATCTGCATGCAGAACGTTTAACATCGTAGCTGGGGAAGGAAGAAAAGTACTGTTGGCTGCAATTTTTGCGACGTCAGCTCCACTATCTAAATGACCATCTATCTCCACAAAATTTTACCGCTCCTGATCTCCCCATTGCTGCTTTTTTTAGCACTCGTCTTGGTATACTCAATAAGGCTACGCATACACCGGTTGACACTCGTCACAATCGCCATTGCCACACTAAGCATGCCGGTCACTGCCAACTGGTTTTGGCATCACCTAGAAGCCGACTACTCACCTGCCTTACCCGAACACGCACAAGCCTCTGACGCTATTGTCGTTCTCAGTGGCATCGTGGGGACCATTAAAACCGATCAAGGGTTTGTTCTACAGTGGGGTGGCCCTGGACGTTTTTTTTCGGGCATAGATCTTTTTAAAGCGGGCAAAGCGCCGTTGATCGTATTTACCGGGGGTAAGCTGCCGTGGGACGTTGGACCGCTCAATGAGGGTGAGCACTTGAGAAAAAAAGCGTTGGAACTGGGTGTTCCGATGGATCACGTACTCGTGACCCAAGAGGTCCAAAATACGCAACAAGAGGCCAAAGCAGTCAGACTCCTTCTGGATGATGAGATCAAAACCATAACGCTTGTCACATCCGCTTTTCACATGAATCGAGCTTCAAAACTCTTTGCACAAGAAGGCTTCGAATTACTGCCCTTCGCTGTAGACTTTAAAGCAAGCAGATCTGGCCTCACTGTTTTTAGTTTTATCCCATCAACGGAAGCGCTACATGACACTTTCAAAGCATTACGTGAATCACTCGGACGAATCTATTACAGCATGCATAATCAATTGTTTTAGACTCTAACCTTTTATAATTATCTGCCTCAATTATTTAATTTAAAAAAACAATTCAAATCAACAACACACTAAAAAGAATTAGATCCTAATCATCATGAATCCTTTGCTCGACCAATTACAGCCGTATCCATTTCAAAAATTTTCTAAAATCCTTGGCCAAATTGAGCCCAGCACCAAGCATGCACAGATTCGACTTTCAATTGGGGAGCCACAACACAAAACACCAGAGATCATTTTAGAAGCACTACAAAGCCATTCAAAAAAAGTGGCTCAATATCCAACAACCCAAGGCTCGATCGAGCTGAGGTCAGCAATTAAAGAGTGGGTCGAGACTCGCTTTGGAATAGACAACATAAACGCTGACACCGAAATTTTACCCGTCAACGGAACAAGAGAGGCGTTGTTTGCCCTTGGACAAGTCGTGTTGTCCCACTCCGCCCCCCAATCTGTCGTTGTGATGCCCAACCCTTTTTATCAAATATACGAAGGTGCAGCATTACTGGCCGGCGCCACACCTCAGTTTCTCAATTTAGGCACCGACACCTCGGACGGGTGGCAGCTCAACGAGCTTGACGCAAACACGTGGCAACGCACGAAACTTTTATATGTATGCAACCCCGGCAATCCGACGGGGCATGTGATGTCACTGAAAGAATGGGAGGATCTATTTGCCTTCAGCGATAAATACGGTTTCGTAATCGCTTCAGATGAGTGTTACTCAGAAATTTATTTTGATGAGAGCGCTCCTCCCCTTGGAGCCATAACCTGTCTCTTATACACATCTCCGAGCCCACGAGACCT
>CAJXPC010000199.1 GCA_913057845.1 uncultured Pseudomonadota bacterium | reverse complement strand
ATCTACACCTCTCTATTCGTCGGCAGCGTCAGATGTGTATAAGAGACAGCCTCAACCCCATCTAAAAATCCAGCTTTTATTACGTAAGTTTTAAAAAAAGCGCCAAACCCATGCAACACTGCCGTCATCAAACTTGAGCTTTTACCAGCTTGAGCAAGTTGCTGAGCCCCCAATGAGGAGTAACGATTCATCTTCTCAAGAACATCATCCGGGGAATGGAATGAATCATGCATTAAATGACTCCTTAGCTGCTTAGACTTACCCTCAAATAATAGACGCTCATGCACAAGACTATCGCTAAACCTAGCTTTCCCCTTTCTAAACAACCTTGGGACGTAATCAGGAAACCAACCGGAATGGCGCATCTCTCTGCCACAATAATTTGAGATCCTGGATATTTCAAAAACGTCCTCATCTGGTCTCGACCCAATTATGCGAACAATCTCAGCGGCCAATTCAGACGTCACAAATTCATCCGAGTCGACCGATAAAACCCATTGCGATAACGCCAGATCGATAGCTAAATTTTTTTGCGGACCAAACCCATACCAATCTGAAGTGTGAAATTTGGCGCCCTTCGCACGCGCTATGTCAGGAGTTTGGTCATCGCTACCATTATCCAATATGACAACTTCTGAGGCCCAATTGAGGCCATCAAGACAGTTGGCGATTGTACGCTCAGCGTTCTTCGTGATAATCACCACAGAGATACTTATTGAATCGCTCAACCCTTCAACACCTTTCTCATCACTACCCCAATCACTCAACGCCACACAAAATTGCCATTTTGTCTTAATCCATGCGTGGTCATATCGAAGGCTTTCATTTCATTCCTTCGCCATGAAGACTCCAGATTTTTTCGTCTGAAACGTCTTATTTTTCTCTCGAACCAATTCAGTCCTAATGTTTTGTAATTCTTGCGATCACCAAGAGCATGAGACGCAACAAGTCCTTTTTCTTTTTTCATTTGATCTTGCGTTACAGAACCAAAATGGTGCAACCACACAGCGCCCGTAATTGCTGTCTGAATACCTGCCTTTTCAAGTTCGTGAAAAAAGATTGTGTCTTCATAACCGAGCAACTGAGGTTTTGGAGTGAAATACCCTATATCTGCCCAAACGCTCTTGTGTACCGCCAAACAAACTAAATGCTTCGCTCCCATACGGGAGACAGCAGCCATGCGCACTTCGGCTTTTTGTGCGAACTCTTGAAAATCATAATCCAAAGGTCCTTCAATCATTGCTGGGCTGATCACTTTGACATCTAGACTTTGCGCTGCCTCAATAAGTCGTTCAGCCCAGCGCTTTGTCACCAGAACATCATTATTCATAATGATGGTCCAATCCGCCTGTTGTTCTAAAGCGCCTTGATTCCAAGCAATGCCACAGCCAAGGTTGGATTTATTTAATATGACCCCCCCAAATGATTGAGTCTTTAAATAATCTCGTGTGCCGTCATGGCTGCCATTGTCCACCACTATCACCCGATCCATGGGCGTTCCCGACTGAATCAGGCTATCAACACATTTTTTTGTATACTCGACAGAGTTATAGCAGGCGAAGGTAATTGAGTAATCATGCATATCTTCACATTGCCCTTTTTTAAGCGCGTCCATTAGAATAGCGTTCATATAAATTTCATAACGTCTTATTTAAGTCTAAACCTTCAAGCGTGCTAAAACGAAAAACTTACGACTGCTTTTGTTTTTTTAACGAAGAAATGTTGCTCCAACTTCGCATGGACACACTTTGGGACCACGTTGACTACTTTGTCATCTCTGAGGCAAATTACAATCATAAAGGGCACCCAAGAAAAACCGTCTTCGACATCAATAAGTTTGCAAAGTATAAATCTAAAATTCGTTATCAAGTGCTGGAAAAAAGACCCGCTGGAGTGAATGAATTTTGGAAGAATGAAAACTTTATTCGGAATAATATCACTAGCGGGCTATACGACTCGAAACCAGAAGATCTGATACTCATATCCGATCTCGACGAAATACCTAATCCGAAAAAAATATCAAACTACAATCCCAAATTCATACGTGGTGATTTTCTCCAAAACTACTACAGTTACTACTTAAACAATCTTTGGGTCAACGATCCAAACCCAAGGAATACTGAAAATTTCTCGGGAGTCATCTGGAGGGGAACAAAAATAACAACCATTGAACACTTCAATCACTTCTTTCGCGCTAATGCAACAAGCGTCAGACACTATAAATCAAGCGGCCCCTTACGATCTTTAAAAAGAGCCTGGTTCAATGCTCATCACGTTCAAAACATTGAGGAGGGAGGATGGCACTTTACATGGGTGCTGTCCTTGGACGACATTATTAAAAAAATGGACAGTACCGCTCACACTTTTGATGATCCGAGATTCAGAGATAAATTATTTTTGGAAAAAATGATACACGCCAACAGGGATTTCCAAGATCCTAAAAAACACTATGTTACTTTAAAAATAGACAGCTCATTCCCAGAGCCCATGAGAAAAAACCAGGAAAGATACAATAAGTTTTTAATGCCTCAGAAGCCAAACTGAGACAGGAGCCACAAGTAGCGACCTCGGGTGGCTATCTTGCCCGACGCATACGCCATAAGACTCCCTCGAGGGAATTCCAATTTGGGAAGTTCGAATGTCGATAACTCCATTTCCTAGAAGTGGCCCTAAGCCTTTTCTCTACTCTCATCCAAGAGTCGACACGCTTCTCAAATAAATCACCTCCATATTTGGGGTATCGATCAGACGCTGGATGAGAATAGCCATATATACGACTTTTGAATTCTGCCGTTCTAATGACGTACATTTGGTCAGAGAATCCGTAGCCGTAAGCAAACTCGTCATCTACAAATATCGAATCCTTATCAACCTCCTTAAACTTATAGTCCCACGCCAGGTTAACGACGGATACATCAGATCTGTCCTTCAGCAAGGAAATAGCGTCTTCAAACCAAGAGACTGGCGCCCCTTTAGGCACGGTTGCATCTCCAGAAAAATGAGCTAAATAGTCCGTATCACATAGATAAATGGATACCAACTCAGCTATCGAATAGTAATAACCCTTACCCAAGTCGGATTTTCTAAGGCCAAAAAACTCTAACGCTGCTGCGGCATAGTCATCAACAAAAACGTAATTATCAAGAACCCCATCCTTAATAAGCTGCTCCGCGTAACGAGCAACTAACGTTGGGCTATCAACATTATTGATTAAAAGTAATCGCTTGGTCGCAGCTCGACCTACCCCAAGCATTACCTGCTTGATAAATCCATGCTTCAATATGAATCGCCAATCTTTTTCCCATACCTTGGTCTCAACTGTAAGTGACATCTTTAAACCCTTATCAAAACCAAATTTTTCTAGATGAGGCTTTATTTTAAGCAATTGATCTTCCTCGGAGTAAAATGATTGAAAAACTTATAACGAGACAGAACAGCCGATTAGCCGTGAACGCGCCGACGCGAGTCCTTATTATTAAAACTTCCTCATTGGGTGACGTTATCCATAACTTCCCAATGGTCTCCGATATCAACATCAAATTTCCAGCTTGCACAATAGACTGGCTTGTTGAAGAAGCTTACGTTCCGTTGGTCAAGCTACATCCTTCCGTTCACCGTATTATTCCTATTTCTTTACGTCGATGGAGACGGTCCATTTTTTCCAGAACAACCTGGCAAGAAGTCGGAAGCTGCATTCACGAAATCAAGAGGCACTCTTACGATTTAGTTATAGATTCACAAGGGTTAATTAAAAGTGCCGTCCTCGCAAAACTCGCAAGAGGTCCGAGTTGCGGATTTGGCGCAGGGTACGCCAGAGAAAGTTCTGTCTCTTATACACATCTCCGAGCCCACGA
>CAJXPC010000198.1 GCA_913057845.1 uncultured Pseudomonadota bacterium | reverse complement strand
CTGCATTCTCAAAATGAACGAGTACATGAGCGAGATTTTGAAAACCAATATTATTGGTCATTGGAATGGTTATTGGCTGGCCTTGGGGCATGTGCCGCGTACAAAGCTGCAGCCCACCCCGAAGAAGCCGGTGGCCTTTTCTCAAGCCAAGTTTTTTATCATTATATGTGTCCCATAGATCGGTCGAGAAAGCCAAAAATATTCTCAACGATACTCCTAGCTCACTTATTAGCTTTTCCTCCGACTTTTCCAAACGAGGCCTGATTGGAGACTTTCCATTGAGAATCTCGCTCCCTGTCCACTCCCCCCATATTCCATGTAAAGCACGAAATTTGGCTGGAGGCTTGGAAACATCTAATCCCTTCTCAACACGCGTCTTCCTATCAGCCAGATAACCCCGAAGATCTACCGTGCGATTTAGTACTTCGTTAGGATGCAAATATTCCGGCTGATTGAGGTTGGCCTCCGTTCTTACTCCTTCCAAATCAAACACTTCTAACTGAATACTAATTTCTCGGGCTTTGCTATCACATAGATATATCCCCCCGAGCGGCGTTGTAGACCGAAGTACTGCAAGCCATCTATCTGCGTCACTTGCACCGAGCCAAGAAAGATCACGAGGCCGAATTGCCTGCCCGTTGAGCCTGACTACCATCGAAGTACCACGAGTAATTTCGTTGAAAGGGTCGTGACTGGGGATCACTGGCTCCACTTTGGGTCTAGGGACGGTGTCGGAGCCATCCTCTACCCACTCCCGCCCT
Organism: uncultured Pseudomonadota bacterium; assembly: GCA_913057845.1. Lineage (GTDB taxonomy): Bacteria > Pseudomonadota > Gammaproteobacteria > Burkholderiales > Eutrophovitaceae > Eutrophovita. Next base: position 3,129 of record CAJXPC010000198.1, on the reverse strand, counting down.
CGCTTCAGAACGCCTGATGCAAAATGGCCTTCGAACTTGGTTGCCACTTCCAAATGATTGAAGCCGTATGCGAGGTATGTCGCCCCTACTCCTTTGTGCCCTCGGGTATCGCCCTCCTTCTTGAAAGATAGATTTGGGCGAAGGAACTGACGAAATTCAGACTCAGCCATACCACATCCGTTGTCAGTAATGGCTATACGCTTACCTTGGAGATCAATCGTCACCCAAATGGTCGGCTCAAACGAATCTTCTTTTTCAGAGCAACGCTTTTCTACTGCATCTAGCGAATTCTGAAAAAGCTCCGAAAAGAGATCGTAGTACCCCGTGTAGCTTTTAAGAATATTTCGAATCTCACGTCGCTGTGACGCAATGAGAATACCCGGGTCCGGTTGCACTGCAAGCGGATCCCAAGAGCTTAGATTAGTTTCCGGCACTCAGATCACCTTTCCATTGCTTTATCATATGGCCCGATAACAGTCAGACCTCCTTTCTCGAACTAACAAATATCCGCGCACGAAAGCCTTGGACTCTCTTTCACACCATCTCAATTAAAACTGACCAGATATGTCATGCCCGATTCACGGGATAAGCTTATCATTATTAATACTTTCCCCCGATGGAATCCCTAACCTACAAAACCGTTATATTCAGGAGGTAAAATTGACATTAAAGAGTCAGCAGTAACGGTTCCCAAATCGTAAGTCAGGTCCAACTGCTGCAGATAAGAAATGAACCTCCGTATATTCCCTCCTCGCGTCTGTGATGTAGAACCGCGCTTGAATGTTCTCCTATCAGGGTCAAAATAAATTTGGTGGGCAGCCTCAATAACTCCGCGACAGGACATAAAGTATTGCCTGGCAGCAAGCTGCTCTATTAACTCTCCACGATCACTCGGTTTCTTGCTGAGCATGAAAAGCGCATTCTCTCCATGATTGGCTACGAGCATCCAAGTCGTGTATAGAGCATGTCTAGGCCTGTGATTCCAGTTTGAACTAAGCGCGTAATTATAGGGCTTTCTTGGCTTTCTTTTACCCTTCGAATCTAATGGGCAGAGTTGATCAAACCAACAAAGAGCCAACCATGTCCAGAAACCACAATCTCCCAGTAGTTGCTGAGAACGCACATGTTCCAACAGATCTACAAGATAGACTCCCATGTCATACCGAGTTGCGAACTCCGCCCCCTCATCTATCGTCAGTTCGATACCCAAAGGCTCTGAAGTTCGGTCGTCAGCAAGAATCCCCACAGGAAGAGGTAAACCGCCATCATTTGACAACCCGCTGATATAGTTTTCAAAGGCCTCAATACCCCTTTCGTTCAGGCGTCGCACTTCAACCATGGGACTGCTCCTCCATTCGCGAGATCAGGTGGTCGCAAAGATGATGTCGATTGCTAAATTCAGCCACTACCTCATTGATCCAGCCAACAATAATGTGAGGATCTTCATCATCAGGTTGCTCCTCGGGAGCGATTTTGTTCGCAAATCGCAGCCAATCGGCCTGCCAACCCTCTTCTTCATCTAGCTCGTCATTTATGCAAACGAAGAGCAATACTTCACGAAAAGCTGCAGGCAGAATCAGAGCCTGAAAGAAAGGATTTCCTAGGAGTTGGCTCTTGGCCTCGGGAATCCTGCTGTTGATACAGAGTACTGGCTTTTCATCCTCAAAAGCCATTTTCCAGGTCAGATTGCCCATATCTGGAGCACTTCTGAAAATCATCAGAGATTCGTTCTTCTCATCCTCCTCAGCTCTTGGGGATATGCCTTCCGCAGATGCTATTAGCCTTCCGATGTGCTCCGAATTATCCACCACCTTGACCCGGAATAGCGTCGGACCGGAGAGATCGATCTGGTCTAGCTTCGTTTCATCTGGAGGAATTGGCGCAGCTACAGTGCCAAACTCAAACCTCTGTGAAGTGTTGCGATGGTATGCCTCCACATACACATCAGCTTCAGGTGAAAGGTTTGAGTTGTCCAGCTTCAGGTTAACCCTGAATTCCGGCACCTCCCTGTCCTCCAAGAGCTCGATCTGAACTTCTGATCTCTTGATCTGCCGCCGACCAGTGTGGTTTATGTGCCTGGTTATCTGCATTTATTCTTCCTCCACTACCACGGCGTTCAGCTTCACCTTCAGATCTCTGTGAGGATCAAAGCCAGTGATCTCAACGTCAAACTCCGGGCCGGTCACTTCAACTTCAAACCTGTTATCTCTTGCCTCTAATACCTGTACACAATCCGATTTGTCCTCGATTTTTACGTTATTTCGTTTAGCAAAATCAAAATCAAGCTTGTTATATTTCTTGAAGGGATTGCCAGCAACTGTGTCATAAGCCGCAGTCACTATAAACGTCATGGGGTAATCAGCATGTGCAGCACCTCCGGCAGGACGAATTGCAAAACCATCTGCAGTCGTCTCGATCCTGGCAACTTTAGGTACTGGTGCAGGAATATTTTCTGGAGGCTCAGGCGGACTCACATCCGGCTTCCGATCTTTTTTCTTTGGGGTAGTCGCTCCCTCCGTAAAAAAGAATTTGGCTAACGCTTTTTCGTCCTCTTCTTCCTCAGCCTGTATCAACATGTCATAAAAGTTGATTACCGCATTTTTAATGACCTTAAGCTGCTTTTCCGGAGCAACATAATTTGTTCGAAGCTTTTCCGCATTGAATATCCATTTAGTGTGAGCGGGATTTTCTGCATCCCCCAGAAACGCAGATATAGTCTCATCATCGGCAATCATCGCTCCGAATGCTTTTCGGTCTCCAAATTTTGACTCAGCAGGTAACGTCAGGCCACCACGAACATACAGATCGACACCCTTTTCAAGGTCTCCTGGACGCTTGAGGAACACAAAGAACTGGGTATGAAGCTTTTGCTTCTCAGGTTTCTTTCTAATGGTTAAAGGGAGCCTGACCCCCACCAGGTCACCTTGCGCGAAGCGAGCCCTGATCGCTTCCAGCTCAGCTTCGTCAAAATCATCTTCATCGAGGCGGGTATCCTCAGCCCATGATTCTCTCAAAGACACGAACCGGTCAGAACCAATACAGGCATTTACCTCTTCAATGAAATCAAACAGGGCATCAATATCTGTCTCTTATACACATCTGACGCTGCCGACGAATAGAGAGGTGTAG
>CAJXPC010000197.1 GCA_913057845.1 uncultured Pseudomonadota bacterium | reverse complement strand
TACACCTCTCTATTCGTCGGCAGCGTCAGATGTGTATAAGAGACAGGGTATGGATTGTGTCGTATACATGGGTTCGGAAGATATTAAACGTCAAGCCAGTAATGTTTACCGAATGCGTTTGCTTGGTGCGGAGGTTGTTCCAGTAGAGAGCGGTTCGAAGACGCTTAAGGATGCACTCAACGAAGCTATGCGGGACTGGGTAACTAATGTAGAGGACACCTTTTATATTATAGGTACGGTAGCAGGACCACATCCCTATCCAATGATCGTGCGTGATTTTAATTCGGTGGTTGGAGAAGAGTTAAAAACTCAAATGCCAGAAGTGATTGGTCGTCAGCCTGACGCAGTAATTGCTTGCGTCGGGGGAGGGTCTAACGCGCTGGGTGTTTTCTATCCTTACATTAAAGATTTAAGTGTTCGTCTTATTGGTGTAGAGGCTGGTGGATCTGGCATACACACAGGAAAACACGCGGCGCCACTTGCCTCAGGCACGCCTGGTGTTTTGCATGGCAACCGCACGTATCTGATGCAAGATGATAATGGACAGATTATTGAGACGCATTCTATTTCTGCGGGATTAGACTACCCTGGAGTAGGTCCAGAGCATTCTTGGCTGAAGGATATAGGGCGAGCGGAATATGTTTCGGCTAATGATGATGAGGCGTTAGATGCTTTCCATAAACTGACAAGGATTGAAGGCATAATGCCCGCACTGGAAACAGCCCATGCAGTAGCGCATGCGATGAAAATAGCTCCAGAAATGAATTCTGATCAAGTATTACTAGTGAATCTTTCCGGTCGAGGTGATAAGGACATGGCAACGGTTGCAACGGCTTCCAATATTAGTCTGTAGTCGCGGGTGGATTCAGATGTTTAACTAGCTTTTTATTGAGTTCTATATTTCACCTATGTCACGAATTGCGAAAAAATTTAAAGAGTTATCTAAGAGTGGTCGAAAAGCGCTCATTCCCTTTATAACAGCAGGAGATCCTAATTTAGAAACCACTCTGAGTTTGATGTCCGCTTTGGTGCGTAGCGGATCGGATATTATCGAGCTGGGGATTCCTTTCTCAGACCCGATCGCTGATGGCCCAACCATTCAGAGGGCGAGTGAGCGCGCTCTAGCTGGAGGAGCAAGTTTGAGTAAAGTGCTCGACCTAGTTAAAACATTTCGTGAGATAAATCAAGAAACTCCGATTGTTTTAATGGGTTATGCAAACCCAATAGAAGCCCTTGGTATTGACGAATTTGTGGGCCGAGCCGCAGACGTTGGTGTGGATGGTGTCCTAGTGGTTGATTATCCACCAGAAGAGAGCGGACGCTTAAATGCTGCACTTAAAGAGAAGCAGATTGATTCTATTTTCCTCCTGGCCCCAACCACTTTGGAGTCAAGGATTTTGGATGTGGCAGGTTTAGCCACTGGTTATGTTTACTACGTCTCACTCAAAGGGGTTACGGGAGCTGGGCATTTAGACTTAGATGATGTTTCTGTGAGAGTTAAGGAAATAAAGAAACATGTGAAGGTTCCGGTGGGTGTGGGTTTCGGTATCAGAGATGGCGAGATGGCCAGGGCTGTGGCCAAATTATCGGATGCGGTGGTGATTGGTAGCCGGTTGGTGGAAGAGATTGAAGAATCGGATGCTAATAATGTAGTGACTAATGTTGAAAATTTCATCCGCTCTATTCGTGTGGCTATAGATAAAACATGAGGGTTTATCCCCTGGAGATAACGACAAGATGAGTTGGCTTCAAAAAATATTACCGCCGAAAATTAATGTATTTGATGCATCCAAGAGTTCTCGTAAGGCGGTTCCAGAGGGGTTGTGGAGTAAGTGTCCAACCTGCGAGACTGTTCTCTATCAAGCCGAATTAGAAGAAAGTCTTCGGGTATGTCCAAAATGTTCACATCATGGTCGGTTGAATGCACGACAACGCCTTGACTCGATTTTTGATGAGGGTAAGCGAATCGATATTGGACAGAACACAAAACCTGTAGATTTTCTCAAGTTTGTCGATAGTAAAAAATATAAAGACCGACTCTTGGCGGCCCAAAAATCCACATCTGAGTCGGATGCCCTCCTTGTCCAGCAAGGAACAATAAAAGGTATTTCTGTCGTATGTGCAGCATTTGAATTTTCGTTTTTAGGTGGCTCGATGGGCTCCGTGGTTGGGGAGCGGTTTGCTGCTGGAGTGCGTCGCAGTTGTGCTAAAAAGATTCCCTTTGTTTGTTTCTCAGCAAGTGGCGGCGCTCGTATGCAGGAGGGGTTGACCTCTCTGATGCAAATGGTGAAAACGACAGCAGCCATCTCGCAACTATCTGCTCAAGGGTTGCCTTTCATATCTGTATTAACTGACCCTACAATGGGTGGAGTCTCAGCTAGTTTTGCTATGGTAGGAGATGTTGTGATCGCTGAGCCGGGAGCTCTGATTGGCTTTGCTGGACCACGAGTGATCGAGCAAACTGTAAGGCAGACCTTGCCTGATGGGTTTCAGCGTTCTGAGTTTTTATTGGAACATGGTGCGATAGATATGATAATTGATCGTCGAGAAATGAAGGATCGGCTAGGCAACCTATTGTCGTTGTTCACGCGCATTCGAATGTCATAGTAGTTGTATTCATTTATATTTTTATAAATATTCTATTTCTTAGGCTTTGAGCAAATCGCTTGCAGATTGGTTGTGTCGTATTAACTCGACGCACCACAAAGAGATCGATCTAAGTCTGGATCGACTCCAAACAGTTATCCAGGATATGTCACTTCGTCCTCAATGCCCCGTCATTACCGTTGGTGGTACTAACGGTAAGGGGTCTACGTGCGCGTTGCTGGAGGCGATTTATACGAAGGCTGGCTATCGCGTAGGTGTGTTTGCATCGCCACATCTGATTCGTTTCAATGAGAGAATTAGGCTGGCTAATGTGGAGGTTGATGATGACGCCATCATTTCTTCATTTGAGCGAATAGATCATGCCCGAGGAGATGTCAGTCTTACTTATTTTGAATTTTCATTTCTGGCAGCACTGGATATTTTTCTAGGACAAAGTTCTGATTTAATTATTTTAGAGATTGGTCTTGGGGGCCGTTTAGATGCTGCGAATGTTTTAGATCCTATTTGCGCCATTGTGACGAACGTAGCACTCGATCATATGGAGTATTTGGGGGATACCCGAGAGAAGATCGGTGCCGAGAAAGCTGCAATTTTTCGAGGTGGTGACGGATACTCAATATGCGGAGATGAAGACCCACCTCAATCGCTCATAGATGCTGCTTCCGCGATAGGGGCTGACCTGCAATTAATTGCCAGAGATTTTGGCTTTATAAGAGAGACTTCTAGTTGGAGATTCTGGTCTACAGAGGGAGCTCGGATGAACTTAGCCTTTCCGCACATGCAAGGGGACCATCAGTTAGCGAATGCGAGCGTGGCAATTCAGGCCGCTACTCTTCTTAAAAATATATTACCAATCGATGCTGCGGCAATTCGGGAAGGTCTCTTGACGGCGGCAAGGTTGGGGCGGTTTCAAGTGTTGCCGTCACGCCCATTGGTGGTGTTGGATGTGGCTCATAATGTTGCGTCTGTAACCAGTTTAGTCGGAGAATTGAAACGGGCACCCTTCGCGGGGAAAACAAGAGTTATTTTTGGAGTGATGGCTGATAAGCAATACGTCGAGATGATGAGCTTGCTGGCCTCTGTAGCTGATCAGTTGTTCGTGTGTGGACTGGAGGGCGACCGGTCTGCTGACCCGGATGTCGTCGTATCGCGGGGGAGTACAAGTCTAGATAAAGATAAAGTAATAGCATGGAGCTCGGTGGATAAGGCGATGGACAAACTACTCGAGGTCAGCGAATCGAATGATAGAATCGTGATATGCGGATCTTTTTTGACTGTATCAGCTGCGTTAAATCACCCATTTGTTGCCAGCTTAGTACATAATCTGTCTCTTATACACATCTGACGCTGCCGACGAATAGAGAGGTGTAG
>CAJXPC010000196.1 GCA_913057845.1 uncultured Pseudomonadota bacterium | reverse complement strand
GAGATGTAGAGAGGTCTCGTGGGCTCGGAGATGTGTATAAGAGACAGCATATGGGGTCAGTTTGGCAAAATGGACTCTTTATTCAATGTGGTGGATACCTGGAAAGAAAAAGCGGACAACGTGATTGGTAAATCTCTTCCGTGTGGTCATTTTATCCCGGAGGAGGCTCCCGAAGAGTTGCTCGAGGAGGTTGTGCCATTCTTTCTCGGCTAGCCGGTGTGATTTGGAGTGTCGATTAGACTTTAAATGAGGAAAGATATGAAGATTAAATATTTTGTGATGGGCTTGCTGAGTCTTTTTTTTGGATTGAGTTCTGGGTTGCACGCAGATGAGCTCTCGCAGCCTCGAGCTGAAACCTTTACGGATATTGAGTCGAATAAGGATATGCTCGACCCATATAATCTTGGCTTGCTTGCGGAGCGGGGGGACGTGAAGGCAATGAATAATGTCGGATTGTTGTGGGCTACAGGTTACGACGGGAAGCAAAGTTTTGAAGAGGCTGTGACGTGGTGGACTGCAGCAGCTGATCGAGGCTATCTCCTTGCCATGAATAATCTTGGTCTTGCATACGCCAATGGACAGGGAGTTGAAAGAGACATTAAACAGGCTTTTGGTTGGTGGCTTAAGGCTGCAATAGGAGGTAATGCCTGGGCTATGAACTCTGTTGGTGATTGCTATGAAATTGGAGATGGTGTCACGCAAGACTATATTTTGGCAATGACTTGGTATAAAACTGCAGCAGATGCCGGAGATCCACTCGCTCATTACAATGTTGGGGCACTCTATCAATCTGGCCGAGGCCTAGATCAAAGTTTTGAATCCGCATACGAATGGTTCTTGCTGGGTTCTGAGTTGGGCGACCCCTACTCAATGTTGTCTTTGGGTGGATTGTATCGCGATGGCTCGGGGATTAAGAAAGATCTTGTTGAAGCGCTGGCGTGGTATCAGGTTTCGAGCCTGATGTTGGACCCGCAAGACCAGGATAGCCTTCGGTTTGCTGAGCGGGAAGCTCGCTCGCTCGTGAGTCAATTAACGGATGCTCAACGACTGGAAGCTACGGGTCGTTTGGATGCTCTGAAAAAATTTACAGCACCTCAAGAACCGCAGAAAAGCCTGGATGAAGGTGAGTCGAGCATCTAGTGATAAGACGGGGGAAACATCTTGTGACATCAGCCAGATATCGACGGCTTGGTGTTTGGTTATTGACGGGTTTGTCTGTTATCGGATGCGGTCTCTCGAGCGCGGTGGCGGTAGATGAGACGACTTCTCAAATTCCGGGTGTCTACAGTAATTATCCTGCCGATGGCGGGCGTGATTTGAGTCAAATATTGGGCCAAACGCAACATATCCCGACCGATAGGCTTGTGTCGGATCTTCTTGCGGCGCTTGATCAAATCACCAAATATCGGATACCTGAGACACCTCCGCTAATAAGAAAGGTTCCGGGCTCTTTGGTGCAGCAATATGCGTGCCAGAAGCCATGCGGCGCCCTTGCGGTTTATCGGGCGGGTGAAGGTGTTTATCTTGATGAATCGATGGAGCCTGAGACGAATGTCTTCGCACGCTCAGTGTTACTACATGAACTTGTTCACTATGTGCAGGATGTGAATAAAGAGCTGCTAGACCTTAAGGAGTGTGAACGTTGGTACCGACGTGAGCAGGAGGCTTATGCGGTTCAGAAACGTTTCTTAGAAATTGTTGGCAGCCAAATAAGAGTGGCTTACTCTCAGGGTCAGGCTTGTGATCCCGATACGGGCGAATAGTTTGTTGTGCACTTGCTTGCCAGCAAGCCCGGCGGCATAGAGTTGTTCAAAGATTAGAAATCGTCAACATTTATTCGTTACTCACCTTATCCTGCTTGCCGTCAGTTTTTTCGGCAAGGGCTTTTCGTTAAAATAACTCTTTTTGAATCTTGGGATACATCCATATGCTCAATAAGCTGCTGACACCATTTACGCTTTCGGTTCCTGATGAGGTTTTAACTGACTTGAGGCGGCGATTGGAGAATACGCGCTGGCCAGATGAAATCCCCGATAACAATTGGGGCTACGGGACGGATTTGGCATATTTAAAAGACCTTTGTGCGTACTGGGCCAATGAATATGACTGGCGAACGCATGAGGGGGTCATCAATCGCTTTAAACAATATAAGGCCAAGGTCGCTGGTATTGACTTGCACTTCATATATGAGGAGGGGAAAGGGGAAAACCCCTTGCCATTGCTGCTGTCGCATGGCTGGCCAGGGTCGGTGTATGAGTTCCATAAGATATTGCCGATGCTTACTGATCCTGTGTCGCATGGCGGATCTGCGGCGGACTCCTTCACAGTTATTGCGCCGTCTTTACCTGGCTATACGTTCTCGTACCAACCAGGCCAAGCTCGTTTTTCAGTAGAGCAGATTGCAGATGCGTTTGCTGAGTTGATGACGAAAGTATTGGGCTTTGACTCTTTTGTTGCGCAAGGAGGGGATTGGGGCGGCTTTGTAACCTCCCGCATGGGTTTTGCTTATCCGGAATTGTTGAGAGCGATACACCTTAATTTTCTTGCTGTGCGCAGGGATTCAAGTATTGTCAAGAATCCGACTCCGGAAGAAGCTATTTTCCTCGCGCAACTGAATAAGTTTTTGAAAGATGAAACTGGTTATCAGTGGATTCAGGGGACAAAACCACAGACGCTGTCCTACGGTTTGACCGATTCCCCTATCGGTTTGGCGGCTTGGTTGGTTGAGAAGTTTCATACGTGGACTGACCATCGGGGTGATCTAGATGGTTATTTTGGTCGTGACACAATGCTCACTGACATCATGCTTTACTGGATTACGGGCGCTATTGGTTCTTCGTTTTGGCCCTATTACGCCAGAATGCACGGCCCATGGCCTATTCCAATCGGCAAAACTGTTGATGTGCCTACCGGATATATCGAATTTCCAAAGGAAATTCTCTCTCCGCCGCGCTCGGTAGCCGATCTGTTTTATTCTAATATTCAAAGTTGGACTACGTGCGACAGAGGCGGGCACTTTGCTGCATTAGAGCAGCCAGAGCTGTTGGTGCAGGATATGCGCCAATTCTTTAGGTCTTTCCGATGAGTCGCTGAGCATGCTAGGGGTTGGCGTGCTGCGGCTTAAAGGAGGAAAAACTGTGATAGAGTATTCTCACATTAGGTGGAATGTGGGCGCTTCCGCTCTAGGACGTTGATAACTAAAAGATTCTATTAAGACGTTAAATCGATTCTGGGAGAAATAATGAAACAATTTAATTGGTTCGCATGTTTTCTGTCTATCGTGATGTTAATTGCTTTAAGTGGTTGTGGCGGGGGTGATTCGGAGGAGCCGCAGTCCGCTGCCTCGGATGGGCCTAAGGTGCAAAAAAAAGTATCGCTGAAAATGGCCAGTGCATTTCCCGGCTCTCTCGAGTTGATCGGCAAGAATGGGGTGCGCTTCTCAAAAACCATTAAGGAAGTATCTGCAGGGTCGTTAGAGATAAAGTTTTTTGAGCCAGGTGCGCTTGTTCCTGCTTTGGAAGCGATTCCTGCTGCCTCCAAGGGCTCTGTCGATGTAGCCTGGTCAACCTCGGGTTTTTACGCGGGTAATGATTTAGCCTTTAGTTTTTTTACATCGGTTCCTTTTGGCGCTTCGGCTGATGAGCTTTTGGCTTGGCTGCAGTATGGTGGTGGCAACGAACTCGCGGATGAGATGTACGCCGAACACGACATAAGGGCAGTACCTTGTTTTATAACGCCACCAGAGGCTTCAGGGTGGTTCAGGAAAGAAATCAACTCTGTTGATGATCTTAAAGGCATGAAGATGCGCTTCTTTGGCTTAGGTGCCAAAGTGATGGATAAATTGGGTGTTGCGACTCAGTTACTCGCGGGCGGAGATATTTTCCAGGCCTTACAACTAGGCACCATTGATGCGACAGAGTTTTCAGTGCCTACAGTCGATGAGAGTGCGAGTTTCTATCAAGTGGCTAAACACTGTCTCTTATACACATCTCCGAGCCCACGAGACCTCTCTACATCTCG
>CAJXPC010000195.1 GCA_913057845.1 uncultured Pseudomonadota bacterium | reverse complement strand
CGAGATGTAGAGAGGTCTCGTGGGCTCGGAGATGTGTATAAGAGACAGCTAATGATTCGTTCGAAATAATATTGGGCAGTGACACAAACTTTGGGCTCGCACGCCGACGCATCAGCCACGCCGTTAATTTAGATACCTTATAAGTCACGACCATTGGACACTCACACAGCAAGCCTTCTAATGTGGCAGTGCCGGATGCGACAATCGCAATGTCCACTGACTTAAATGCGCTCTGTGTTTTGGCCACGATAAATTCAACTGCACCATTCAAGGTGTAGTCCCGTCTACCTAAGATTGAGCGCGCAAAGTCATGCGCTTCTTTATCTAACAAGGGAACCACAAAGCGTATGTCGGGGAACGCATTTTGAATCATTTCGGCGGCATCCATCATTAAATTAAGATGCTGCTTTAATTCTGTTTTTCTGCTGCCAGGAAGAAGTGCGACGACCCTATCTTGTGGCAAAAACCCAAACTCACTTCGATACTTCAATTGATCAATCTCAGGCTCAATCTCATCCGCCAGTGGGTGGCCAACATACGAAACCGGAATGCCCTCTCGCTCATATATTTCCTGTTCAAAGGGAAATAAAACCAACATACGGTCAACAGATTCACGGATTTTATGTACCCGTTCATATCGCCACGCCCAAATTGAGGGGCTAACGAGATGCATCACTGGAATGCCACTCTTCCGAATAGACCGCTCAAGGGAGAGGTTAAAATCAGGAGCGTCTACACCGATAACTAAATCCGGCTTATAAGCAATAATTTTTTTAAGGAGTGTTGAGCGTATTTTAAGCAACCGGGGTAACTTTAGGAGCACTTCAACATACCCCATTACCGAGAGTTCGCTCATGGGGTACCAGGCACTGAACCCTTGACTGACCATCAATGGCCCACCTATCCCAACGGACTCCAACGTCAGGAACCTTTTGTTTAATTCTTTTAATAATGCCGACCCAAGGACATCACCCGATGCCTCACCAACCACGATTACGACACGCAGTATGCGGGGCGAACCCATCATTACCGAATAATACCTCTACTCAAACTTGAGGATAAGAAATCCGATAGTATCGCCAGTTCCGATGCGTCTTTTACCATTTGACTTATTTTTTCTTTAGCTTCCTCTAAAGACAAAGACGATCGATACAAAACCTTATATGCCTGCCGTATCGTTCGTATAGACTCTCCCGCAAAACCTCTCCTTTTAAGCCCTTCGGCATTGATACCGAACGGCTTAGCCGAATTACCATTGCAAGTTACATAGGGGGGAACATCAGAAAGTACAACTGAACCAACTCCGGTCAATGCGTGAGCACCCACACGACAAAATTGATGAATACCAGTAAATCCGCCGAGCATCGCAAAGTCGCCAATCTCGACATGACCCGCTAGCTGGGTGCAGTTAGCTAAGATAACGTCATCACCGACAGCACAATCATGGGCAATATGAACATAGGCCATGACCCAATTTCGGTTACCTACAACGGTCTTCCCTTTATCCTGCACAGTGCCCGTATTGAACGTACAAAACTCTCTAATGACATTCCCATCACCAATTTCAAGCGTCGTTGGCTCGTCCGCATATTTTTTATCTTGCGGTTGCTCTCCAAGGGAAACATGATGAAAAATATGATTATTTGCACCAATCGAGGTCTTACCCGTTATAACAGCATGAGCGCCGATTCGTGTTCCAGAACCTATTGAGACATCCTTACCGATAATCGAGTACGGCCCAATGTCAACATCAGCATCAATTTCTGCACCAGGATCAACAATCGCAGTCTGGTGAATCATATTGGTCTCATGGTGCACATAAGGACAGCCTCAGAAGCCAGCTTCCCATCCACTTCGGCTTTAGCAGAAAACTTCCAAATACCTTTCAAGTTACGAACAATCTCTGCTTTGATCACCAGCTGATCTCCAGGCACTACGGGCTTCTTAAACCGCGCTTTATCTATCCCAACAAAATAAACGACATGGTCTTCAGGTTTCGTTGTGCCCAACGATTTAAATGCGAGCAAAGCTGCGGTTTGCGCCATAGCTTCGATAATAAGCACGCCGGGCATAACGGGATGACCCGGAAAATGCCCTTGAAAAAAAGGCTCATTAATCGTGACATTTTTAGTTGCCACCAAGCTTTGGTTAGGCTCGAAAGAAGTCACTCGATCTATCAACAAGAAGGGGTACCTATGGGGCAATACCTTCATGATTTCATTAATATCCATATACCTTTCCAATCTAAATACCCTTAATGCATTACTGACTATCGCCTTCGCTTGAGACTTTAGACAAGAGAACCTCTAATTGCTTAATACGCGAATTGAGCTCAGATAAATGTCGAATCGCTGACGCGTTTTTTTTCCATGCCCCATGCTCGCTTAGCGGGTAAACACTGGTATATCTCCCTGACTTCAAGATACTCTTTGATACGAGCGACCCCGCGGATATATCTACATTGTCACAAACACTCAGATGACCAGTAAACATCGCTGCGCCACCGATCCGGCAATTTTTTCCAATCACAACACTACCTGCAATACCTACACATCCAGAAATGATGGTGTTGTCCCCGACCATACAGTTGTGTCCGATTTGAACTTGGTTATCGATTTTGACCCCCACACCAATCACAGTGTCATCAATTGCACCTCTGTCTATGGTCGTATTACATCCAATCTCACAATTATCTTTGATTAACACCCGTCCAACCTGACGCACCTTAATCCATTGGCCGTTATCGCGAACGTAACCGAAGCCGTCCCCACCAATAACCGAGCCACTGTGGATCACACAGTTTTCACCAATCTCACATCCTTCAAGCACGATTGCGCCAGGGTGCAATATCGTATTGCGGCCAATTTTAGCTTCTTTACCCACATAAGCACGAGATCCTAGAACAGCAGCCTCACCAATTTCGGCCCCATCCTCAACAACCGCCTGGGCACCCACCGCGACGTCGATAGCTAAAACAGCAGTGTCAGCAATACTCGCTGTCCCATCAACACCTCTCGCTACATTAGCGTTAGAAAATAGCAAGTTCAATGTTTGGGCGAAATATAGATGCGGATTTTCGACAATGATTTTAGTCATCGCCTGTCCGAATTTGTCGGCATTTTCCGCGGTGACCACCACCACTGAAGCTTCACTTAGAGCAATAAATGAAGCGAATTTAGCGTCTAAAAAAAAAGTTAATTGCCCAGAGCACGCATTTTGAATAGACCCCACTCCGGTTACAGCAATGGTAGGGTTACCAACAATCTCCCCACCCAACTGATCTACAATTTCCCGAACTGTCAGGACTTTTATCAATCTGTTATCTCTTAAATTTCTGATGCGTTAGTCGTTTGCAAGAGCCTTTATCACTTTATCTGTAATATCCACGCGGCTACTGCGATAAACCGCCTCCTGCAATATCAAATCATATTTCTCTTCTATTGCGATCTTATCGATCTTTTCATTGGCGATACGCAAAATAACTTTTAGCTCTTCTTGTTTCCTTAGATTGAGTTCTTCCCTGAATTCTCGCTGCAGCCTTTGAATCTCACGGGAAAGTCGGGCCAACTCTGACTCAAGCTTTCTTTTTTCAGATTCAGCCATGGTTAATCCGTTTTTTTCAAGCTTTTCCTTCACTACTTTAGCTTGAGCGTCAACCGATTTGATTTCTTCATCTCGTGGCGCGAATTCTGCCTGTAGCTTTTTTTGTGAGCGAATCGCAGGTGCCGCCTCTTTAAAAACACGATCCGTATTCACAAATCCAATCTTTAGCTCTTGCGCAGAAACAGAGGTGATTAACCCCATCGAAGCGGCAAGACTGAATCCACACAAATAAACCAATATCTTTCTCACAAAAAACTCCTTAAATCTATCCAGTTAAAAACCTGTACCTAACGTAAATTGAAACGCCTCCGTTCTATCAGTCGCTTTTGCATTCAATGGCTTCGCGAAATTAAATCTCATTGGGCCAACCGGAGAATACCAATTAAACCCTAGACCTGTCTCTTATACACATCTCCGAGCCCACGAGACCTCTCTACATCTCG
>CAJXPC010000194.1 GCA_913057845.1 uncultured Pseudomonadota bacterium | reverse complement strand
TAACCAAACATTTGGTTCGTATGAACACAATCAACCCACCGGGTGATGAGGAGGCATGCGCTAAATTTTTAGGTAACATTTTGGAGGACGCTGGATTTTCGGTGTTTTATTTTCCACTTGGGGAAAAGCGAGCAAGTTTGGTGGCTCGAATTGGTGGCAACAGCACCAAGAAGCCGTTGTGTATAACGGGACATATTGATACGGTTCCTTTGGGTTCGGCCGCTTGGACCAAGGATCCTTTTTGTGGTGAGACTGATGCGGGTAGGTTATTTGGTCGAGGAACGAGTGATATGAAGTGTGGCGTAGCTGCCTTTGTAACAGCGGCGCTTGAGCTATCAGATAAGCTGAGTGGAACGCCGGGGTTGGAATTAGTGATTACTGCTGGGGAAGAGCTTGGGTGCCAAGGTGCTTTTGATTTGGTTAGGCAACAGGGCGCGCTCGGACGAGCGGGAGCGGTTTTGGTAGGAGAGCCCACATCTAACTTTCCATATGTCGGGCATAAAGGAGCTTATTGGTTAACAGCAAAAACGAGAGGCATTACGGCTCATGGTTCTATGCCAGAGCTGGGACAAAATGCTGTTTATAAGGCGGCAAAGACAATAACCGCGCTTGAAAATTTTAAATTTTCAAATCCACCGCACGACATGATGGGACAGGCGACCCTCAACGTAGGGATGGTGCATGGAGGGCTAAACATTAATTCCGTGCCGGATGAAGCTGCCATCTCTATCGATATCCGCAGTGTGCCCACTTCAAAACATACGGACGTCAGAGAGCAACTACAAAAATGTATAGGACACGATGTTGAGCTCGAAACATTTATCGATCTAGAGAGCGTTTACTCTGAGCCGGATACGCCCTGGATACAAACCGTTTTTGATATTGTTCAGCCTTATTTAGGGTATCGACCAGAGGCTAAAGTTGCCACTTACTTCACAGATGCGGCAGCACTAACGCCGGCGTATGGATCGCCGCCGACTTTAATCTTGGGGCCAGGAGAGGCTAGCATGGCGCATCAAACAGATGAATATTGCGTGCTTGATCGCGTTGAAGCGTCCGTAGAAATGTACAAGGATATTATTACTAACTGGTGCGATATTTAGATTGACAGTTTTTGTCCTCTCTAAAGTGTGCGTCTTCGCTTCTCAGACTTAGGGTATGAATTTTTATTCGCTCATTGACGGCATCGTTAAATCAAAGCCAACGAATGTCGCTATAAAAAGTAGCGCCAAGCAGGTCATATCATATCGAGAACTAGATCAACAGGTCTCTCGATATGCGTTGGCTTTGGATGCGCTGGGAGTTTGTCCTGGTGACCGGATTATTGTGCAAGTCGACAAGAGTTTACCGAGCTTGTTTCTTTATTTGGCATGTTTGAAAGCAGGATATGTTTTCGTGCCTTTAAACACGGCATACAAGTCAACAGAGTTGACGCACTTTATAGCAGATGCAGAGCCGAAGTTGTTCGTGACATCGAGTGATCGATATGACGAAGTTTCAGTGTTGGTGGCGGCGACCAAAGACTGCTCGGCAGTTATTTTGGTGGGAGAGTCGGATCTCGACCTCTTTGGATTGGCTGCGGGGCAATCGTCAAGCAGCTCAGTTCGGATGGTAAAACCTGATGACGTTGCCGTCATTATTTATACGTCGGGAACCACGGGTCGCAGCAAGGGGGCGATGGTGACGCATCATAATTTGGTGTCGAACGTAAATGTGTTGACTAGCCTGTGGCGTTTTTCTGAACACGACACTTTACTTCATGCGCTACCAATTTTTCATGTGCATGGTTTGTTTGTCGCCAATCATTGTGTGCTGAGCGTGGGCGCATCTATGTTGTGGCTCACCCGGTTTGATGTCGAAGAAATTATTGAAGCGATTCCACAATCAACAGTGATGATGGGCGTACCTACGTTTTACACCAGGCTACTCAGCGGCGATAAATTAACGGCTGATTTGTGTCGCAACATGCGTTTATTTATTTCTGGATCAGCGCCGATGTTGTCAGAGACGCACGACTTATTTGAGCAACGGACAGGGCATCGAATTTTAGAGCGTTATGGTATGTCCGAAGCTGGAATGATTACCAGCAACTCTTATGACGGAGTGCGCAAGGTCGGCACTGTGGGCTTACCACTACCTGGTGTTTCTGTACGCATAGTTGACGATGCTGATTTGAGCGTCTCTCAAGGAACAACAGGGCACATACAAATTAAAGGCCCTAACGTGTTTCTCGGCTATCGGAATATGCCAGAAAAAACGCAAGAGGAGTTCACCGATGACGGGTGGTTTCGTACAGGTGATCTTGGGGTATTAGATGGAGATAATTATTTGACGATTGTGGGCCGATCGAAGGACCTTATTATTACCGGTGGGTATAACGTTTATCCAAAAGAAATAGAACTTATTTTAGATGATGAGCCAGGCGTTTTTGAGTCAGCCGTATTCGGGGTGAAACATCCGGATTTTGGTGAGGCCGTCACAGCAGTCGTTGTGCCTAAACCAAATGCTGGATTAGATCCCGAGAGTTTAATTGAGGCCCTTAAAATAAAGCTCGCGAGCTATAAGGTGCCCAAAGCCATTCGCGTCGTGACTCAGTTGCCGAGAAACGCAATGGGGAAAGTTCAAAAGTCGTTATTAAGAGACGCGTACAAAAGTGACTAGAGGTCAGGTCATCATTTCAGAGTTCTGCCCAGAATGAATTCGATACGTAATAAAATTGTCAGCGATATTGATACTGAGGGATACTCAATTACCCACAACTTCTTTAATGATAGCGCGCTAGAGGCGTTGATGGCACGGAGTGATACTGGTCTTGCGCAAGGACGTTTTAGAGAGGCAGGTATTGGAACGGGATCACTGTACCAAATTCAAGAAAAAATACGGGGTGATCACATATGGTGGTTAAGCCCAGATGAAGTCGCGACGACGCCCGATATTTTTCTACAACTTGATCAACTGAAAGATCATCTCAATCGAAAACTCTACCTCGGGCTTTTTGATTTTGAGTCTCATCTGGCGCGGTATAAGCCAGGGTCTGGATATGAGCGACATTATGACCGTCCTAAAGGTAGTGCGCGGCGCAAGTTGACGGTAACACTCTATTTAAACAAGGATTGGTCGGCAGAGTGCGGGGGTTACTTACGGCTATATTTGCCACCTAATTGCGAGACCTTCGTTGATGTTGAGCCGCGACTCGGAACGCTCGTTGTTTTCTTGAGTGAATTATTCCCACATGAGGTCTTGCCAAGCAATAGGGATCGATTAAGTCTTACGGGATGGTTTTTAGAGCGTGCTTAGCGTAAACCTAAAGTGGATTAACTAAGCATGAATATCTCTACAAACATATTTATTGCCAGCACCATCAGAATTACAGCAAAGATGTTTTTTAAGCGTGACACAGGCATGGAGTGCGCCAGCTTCGCTCCGAATGGAACGGTTATGAATGTGCCGACAACAACGCCGAAGAGCGCGGGTAAATAAACGTAACCGAAACTAAGGTCAGGTAAGTTGGTTTTTCCTAGGCCATTCCATACATATCCAACGCTCCCCGCTATTGCGATGGGGAGCCCAAGCGCTGCCGATGTGCCTACTGCGTTTCGCATCGGCACATTGTGCATTAGCATCAGCGGAATGGTAATTACGCCTCCCCCAACGCCTACGAGGCTAGATAGCATGCCAATTAGGCTGGAGCCAATACCCATGCCGATACTTTTTGGCAGGGTTCGCGTTGGCTTTGGTTTAAGCCCAAGAATGAGCTGCGCCGAAGAGTAACTCGCGAAAAGAACAAAAACCCCAGCAAGCACTTGAGCATCTAGGTGTTCCGCAAAAAAACTTCCGCTGAAGGTGCCAATGATCAGATAAATTGAAGACTGTTTCACGGTGGGCCATAAAATAGCCCCTCGCGCATTGTGAGCGTAAATACTCGAGAAAGAGGTGAAGACGATCGAGGCTAAGGAGGTGCCGATCGCAAGGTGTAGGATACGATCCGTTGGAAAATCTTGGGCTGTAAAAAGAACTGTCTCTTATACACATCTCCGAGCCCACGAGACCTCTCTACATCTCG
>CAJXPC010000193.1 GCA_913057845.1 uncultured Pseudomonadota bacterium | reverse complement strand
CGAGATGTAGAGAGGTCTCGTGGGCTCGGAGATGTGTATAAGAGACAGGCTATGACTGCGGAAAAAAATCTCGGACGACTGCGCGCTGCTTGTCTGTATTCAAGCGTTTTTATCAATTTTTATTAAGAGAAGGAAAGCTTAGGGTTGATCCAAGCCTCAACGTTGAGGCTCCCAAAATATCAAAAGGCCTTCCTTCGATATTAATTGAAGACGAAGTCAGTCGATTGATTGAGTCTCCTGATGCCAAAACTACAATTGGTTTGCGAGATCGCGCAATGCTTGAGACACTCTATGGTAGCGGCCTAAGAGTGTCGGAATTGGTGCCACTCAAAATGAATCAAGTTAACTTATCGGACGGAGTCGTTCGAGTGATGGGCAAGGGGGCAAAAGAGAGGGTTTTGCCTTTAGGAGAGCAAGCCTCTGACTGGATTGCTCATTATTTGCAGGAAGGTCGTCCGGCTCTTCTGTCTGGGCGCTTGTCCGATGACATTTTCGTCACGAATCGAGGATCCGCTATGTCACGTCAAGCTTTTTGGAATTTAGTCCAAAAGTATGTGCTCGTATCTGGCATTCGAAAAAAAGTATCACCACATACATTACGGCACGCTTTTGCAACGCATTTACTCAATCATGGTGCTGACTTGAGGTCAGTGCAGATTTTGTTGGGTCATGCCGATGTGTCGACGACTCAGATTTATACTCATGTCGCGCGTGAGCGGCTTAAGAATTTGCACCAACAACACCATCCGAGAGGTTAAGACCTTGATACTCGATGTTTCAGTGATTGGACTGATCGCAGTGAGTTATTTAGCTGGTTCCGTTTCCTTTGCGGTCGTCGTCAGTAGGGTGATGGTGCTCCCCAGCCCCTACACCTATGGTTCTGAGAACCCAGGGGCGACCAATGTGCTGCGAACTGGAAATAAACTCGCAGCGTTGCTCACCTTGCTTGGCGATGCGGCCAAAGGTTTTTTTGCGGTTAGGTGTTTACCGGAATGGATCCTTACGGAGGCTCTTTGGTCAGGATATGAATGGGCAGTTGGTTTTGCTCTGATCGGGGTTCTTTTGGGTCATGTTTTCCCTCTTTTTCATGCGTTCAAGGGAGGCAAGGGGGTTGCAACAGCAGCTGGAGGATTGCTTGCTCTAGATTTTCACGTTGGTTTTTCTGTACTTTTGATTTGGTTGATCGTTTCGGTCGTGTCTCGGTACTCATCGTTGGCCGCACTTTGCGCGACGCTCATGGCTCCGTTAATTGTTTTTTGGCATTTAGATAGTTTAGAGCTTGCCGGACTTACCCTTGTGGTGAGCGTTATATTAACGCTCAGGCACAAGAAAAATATTGTTAACTTATTAAATGGGGTTGAGTCAAAAATCGGAAAAAAAGACAAAAGCTCTCTTTGAAAAACATTTTGATACAATTATTTGAGAAATTTTAACTAAGCGCTTAGGGACCAGCGTGGTTTGATGTCAAATGGATTCGGACCCGTAATGCCTTCCGAAATTTTTAGAGCCCCAACGAGGGCGACCATCGCTCCGTTGTCCGTGCAAAATTCAACGGGCGGATAGTACACTTTAAAGCCTTGTTTTTTTGCTTGTTGGTTTACTTTTCTGCGTAACTCAGAGTTTGCGCCGACTCCTCCCGCGATGACTAGAGATTTGGATTCGTTAAGACGGAGCGCGCGACAACATTTCTGTGTCAGCACCTCAGTGACAGATTCCTGAAAACTTGCTGAAATGTCTGCTTTGAGAGTGCTAGAAGCCATGACTTTTTGGGCGTCGAGTTTGTGAACTAACTGTGCGACTGCCGTTTTAAGGCCGCTGAAGCTGAAGTCGAGATCGGGCCTATTGAGCATGGGTTTGGGTAACGGATATTTAAAGGCATCGCCAGTCTCTGCAAGTTTTGAGAGTAAGGCCCCACCCGGGTAGGGTAAACCCATGATCTTCGCTGTCTTGTCGAAAGCCTCACCGGCAGCGTCATCCCGCGTGTCACCTTGAATGATATAACTACCAATACCGTCGACTTGAATGAGCTGAGTGTGCCCCCCAGAGACCAGTAAGGCTACGAACGGGAATTCAAGTTCGGGGTTGCTCAGGAGAGGAGATAGTAAGTGGGCTTCGAGATGATGTACCCCAATAACTGGTTTATTGAGGGCATAACCCAAGGCATTTGCAACGGTTGTGCCTACAAGTAATGCGCCAGAGAGCCCTGGACCTCGAGTATAAGCTATTGTATTAATTGAATTTATAGTTATATTTGTTTCATCAAGCAGATCCTGGATGAGTGGCAGTAACTTGCGCACATGGTCTCGAGAGGCTAGCTCTGGGACGACACCTCCGTACTCAGCGTGCAGATGCACTTGCGAATACAATTTGTGTCCTTTTAAGCCTTCGATAGTGTGATAGAGCGCAACGCCAGTTTCATCGCATGAAGTCTCAATCCCCAGTACCAGCATTGGTTTCGCTGTCACAACAACATCCTATTCTTCAGTTATTTGCATATTAGGGGGAAACTTTGGTAAACTCTCGCCCCTTCGCCGGATAATCCAGCGCAACTATACAGATTAAATATTTATATATGCCAATTGTACGACTTAAAGAGAATGAGCCATTTGAGGTGGCGATGAGACGGTTCAAGAGAACTGTTGAAAAGACTGGTTTATTGACCGAGCTTCGTGCGAGAGAGTTCTATGAAAAACCAACCGCTGAGCGAAAGCGTAAACATGCAGCGGCAGTCAAGCGACATCACAAAAGAATTCGTAGCCAGATGTTGCCTCCAAAGATGTTCTAGTCACAGTCCATCTTTAGCGGTAATTTGAGACGGTGCATCGCTAAGCGTGCACCGTTTTTGTTTTTTTGGGTAAGAGTTTGTGTCGTATTGGGTGACAATTTTGTTGTGTGTTGACTGAATTCGAGGAGGTAGTCTAATGAGTATGAAATCTCAAATTGAACAAGATATTCGAAGTGCAATGAAAGCTAGGAGCGAAGTTCAGCTCTCTACGCTCAGGATGCTTATGGCTGCATTGAAGCAACAAGAAATTGATCGCAGGGTGCAGTTGAGTGATGGGGAAGTAGTCGCAATTATTGAAAAAATGATCAAACAACGCAAAGAGTCTAAACGTATTTATCAGGAAGCAGGCAGAGGAGAGCTTGCTGACAGGGAGCAAGCAGAGCTGACTATTCTGATGACGTACTTGCCGCAGCAGTTGAGTGAAGATGAGATGAGAGGCGCAGTAGGGGCCGCTATTGCGACTGCGAAGGCTGAGGGGCCTAAAGACATGGGTAAGGTGATGGGGCTATTGAAGTCCGAATTGTCAGGCAAGGCTGATTTTTCTGTAATTTCGGTTCTTGTTAAGGAATTGCTCTCATAGCCGAATGGCTGATACCCCTTAAGTTGAGGTTGTTACCTTGGCTATCCTTGGTTCTTGCTCAGTGGTGAGAATTTGAGTAACTGCATATGCTAATTACGTGATAATTTGGCGTACATGATCCCACAAACCTTCATTGATGAACTGTTAAACCGCGTTGACATTGTTGACGTTATAGAGAAGTTCGTGCCGTTAAAACGAAGTGGGGCGAACTTGTCAGCGTGTTGCCCTTTTCACGAAGAAAAAACACCCTCTTTTACCGTGAGCCAACAAAAGCAGTTTTATCACTGTTTTGGGTGTGGTGTACACGGTTCGGCACTATCTTTTCTCATGGAGCAGCAGGGCTTGGGCTTTATCGATGCGGTTGAAGATCTTGCTGCGCGTGTAGGCATGACGGTGCCAAGAGATCAGCGGAGTGACAACGACGAGCAGAGAAAAAACTCTCAAGAGTATTTTTTGACTACTAGTCGCGCGGCAAGTCACTATAAACGATGTCTTAAAGATGCACCCGAGGCCATTAAGTATCTAAAGGCAAGAGGTATTGATGGTGGTGTTGCGGCCAAGTTTTTAGTGGGTTATTCGAGTGAAGATTGGCAAGAACTCAAGCATGAATTCACAGACTACGATGAATCTGCCACGTTGATGGAAGCGGGTCTTGTCAATGAGCTGTCTCTTATACACATCTCCGAGCCCACGAGACCTCTCTACATCT
>CAJXPC010000192.1 GCA_913057845.1 uncultured Pseudomonadota bacterium | reverse complement strand
CTCGTGGGCTCGGAGATGTGTATAAGAGACAGTTACTGGATTGCCGGTTGTCATTGTCGCACCGCTTATTGGGCTCCAATTTGGCTTGTCGCAAGCAAGTCTAGTATTGCTATTAGGCACCCTTTTCCTGGGCACCCCTGTATTGTCCTTGATTGGCTCTATAGGCGCAGCATTGACGCTTGGCGTTCGAGGCGGAGCTGCGTTAACCTCTATACTTATTCTCCCTTTTTACGTGCCCATTTTAATTTTTGGGGCTGGAGCGGTTGTTGCTGATCTTCAAGGCTTGACCATAGAGGGTCACCTCTCAGTTCTTCTAGCGATGCTTTGTGTCTCGATCGCGCTGGCGCCTTTGGCGATCGCGAGTGCTATTAAAATTGCTTTAGAATAGCGGCACTAATAAGTACCATTACTGCTTGCTTAGTTTTCTGAGTTTAAACGTTAGGTTATAAGAGTCGAAATTTTATGAGTTTTTGGCAGTATTCGTCACCGCAATATTTTTACCCTCTAGCTAAGAAAATGGCTATTGTTTTCTTTGTTTTAGCAGCCATTCTGACGGTTTGGGGTTTGTATATCGGATTCTTCGTCGCACCAACGGACTTCCAGCAAGGTGAGTCGTACCGCATAATCTTCATCCATGTTCCTGCAGCATGGATGTCCATGTTGATCTACCTCGTCATGTCCTTTTGGGCAGCTGTAGGCCTCATCATGAATACGCGCTTATCGTCGATGCTCGCGCAAGCGCTGGCGCCTACGGGTGCGCTCATGACATTCATTGCCTTATGGACAGGAGCATTTTGGGGGCGTCCCACCTGGGGTGCTTGGTGGGTTTGGGACGCGCGTCTCACCTCAGAGTTGATTCTGCTGTTTTTATATATTGGATATATGGCACTTCGTGCTTCCATAGAGGACCCGAGGCGCGCTGATAGAGCGTCGGCCATATTGGCCTTGGTGGGTGTTGTTAACGTGCCCATTATTTATTTTTCAGTCAAATGGTGGAACACGTTGCATCAAGGCGCATCGGTGAGTTTCACAAAATCTTCGAGTATGGCAACGAGTATGCTCACAGGAATGTTAGTGATGGCATTAGCGTTTTGGATGTATTCGATTGCCGTATCTCTAGTCCGAGTGCGTCGAATCATTCGCGATCGGGAAGCCAACGCTGGGTGGTTAACCGAATCGTCTGGGGTAAGATAAATGCAGTGGGGAAGTGTTTCAGAATTTTTTGCGATGGGTGGCTATGGACTTTATGTATGGGGTTCGTATCTTGTCACTGGCCTTTGCATTCTGATAGAGCTTCTCACGCTTAAGAAAAAATAGATGAACTCAGATCATCAGTTTCGGTCTAGCTTCTTGCTACATATTGAGGTTAATGCATGAAACCACGTTATAAACGTTTTATACTTGTTGTTGTTGCCTTAGCGCTGCTCACTCTTGGTGCGATGTTTGTGTTGAAGGCTTTTCGCAGTAACTTAGTATTTTTTTACACACCGACCGAGGTTCTTGCGGGACAGGTGCCACAGGGTCAAGCCTTCCGGATAGGGGGTATGGTGCTGGAGGGCAGTGTCGGGCGTGAAGAGGATGGTCTGACGGTGCGGTTTGAAGTAACCGATACGCTCGAGAGCGTGCCTGTTCAGTACACAGGAATACTCCCTGATTTATTTCAGGAAGGGAAAGGTGTTGTCGCGCAGGGCAGGATGAATGCTCAAGCAATTTTTATTGCTGATCAAGTGCTTGCAAAGCACGACGAAAACTACATGCCACCCGAGGCTGCGGAAGCCCTCGAGCGGGCGCGACAAATAAAGATGGATAATCAATGACGTTATTCTGGGCGTTACGCCACTCAGTGGCTTTTGAAAGGTGGTAAATTTTGACTCCTGAGATAGGACATTTCGCAATTATTCTGGCGCTATGCGTTGCCATTGCGCAGGCTTTTTTCTCGCTCGTTGGTGCGACTCGAGGTTACGTCAATTGGATGGCTGTATCTCGACCATCTGCCTACGTTTTGTTTTTTTTAACGGCCTTTGGGTTTTGTTGTTTGGTCGTTTCTTTTCTCACGAATGATTTCTCGGTTTTAAATGTAGCGTCGAATTCAAATTCACAATTACCTTGGCCCTATCGTCTTGCTGCGAGTTGGGGCAGTCACGAAGGTTCACTGCTGCTTTGGGTGCTGATGTTATCGGGTTGGATGGCTGCAGTCGCCCGATTCAGTAAAGGTGTGCCTAAAGATATGTTGTCGCTAATTCTCGGCGTCATGGCCATAGTCGCAATTGGTTTCTATTCCTTTCTTCTGCTGACATCTAATCCCTTTGATCGTCTATTACCGCCAGCAATGGACGGAAGAGATTTAAACCCGTTGTTGCAAGATCCGGGTATGGTCATTCATCCACCGATGCTCTACATGGGTTATGTGGGTTTCTCAGTAGTATTTGCATTTGCCATTGCAGCGCTCATCAGCGGTCGATTGGATACGACTTGGGCCAGATGGTCGCGCCCCTGGACAACGATTGCGTGGGCCTTTCTGACAGTCGGGATTGCACTCGGAAGTTGGTGGGCTTATTACGAGTTGGGTTGGGGTGGCTGGTGGTTTTGGGATCCCGTGGAAAACGCTTCGTTTATGCCTTGGCTATGCGGCACAGCGCTCATGCATTCGCTCTTAGTGACGGAGAAGCGTGGAAGCTTTAAAATTTGGACAGTGCTTTTGGCGATTATCACGTTCTCTTTATCACTTTTGGGTACGTTTTTAGTTCGGTCTGGGGTGTTGACCTCTGTGCACGCCTTCGCCACAGATCCTGAGCGAGGAGTTTTCATCCTTGGGTTTTTGGTGTTTGTGGTGGGCTCATCTCTCCTGCTGTTCGCTTGGAGGGCCCCTAAGGTTGGGCTTGGAGGGCGATTTAGTTTGATTTCGCGTGAGTCAGCATTGCTCGCAAATAATGTGTTGCTTGTCGTTGCTGCAGCGTCAGTATTGTTAGGTACGCTTTATCCTCTATTTCTTGATGCCCTGGGATTTGGCAAAATTTCGGTAGGACCGCCATATTTTGATGCTGTATTCGTTCCGATTATGGTGCCAGCTATGTTCTTGATGGGTATTGGTCCGATTGCGCGATGGAAAAAATCCTCTGTGCCAGAGTTAGCCGTGAAATTGAAATGGGCCTTTGCCATTGCGGTAATATCGGCGCTATTGATGCCGTTCGCCATGGGTGATTGGAGCATATTGGTAAGTTTTGGGTTATTGATGGCCACTTGGATTGCTTTAGCTGGACTTGTGAATTTGTGGACGAGACTCAAGCAAATGTCATCGGGAGAAGATAGAACGTTATTAGGTTCATTTCTCGCGATACCAAATGCCTATTACGGTATGTTGTTCGCGCATTGGGGGGTGGCCGTGTTTATTGTTGGTGTTACGCTCGTGAATGGTTATGAGGTCGAGAAGGACGTCAAAATGTCACTTGGTAATACGGTGACAATCGGTGAGTATACGATTCGCCTGGATGCACTTAAAGATTTGAAGGGGCCAAATTACACCGGAGTTGAAGGCTCCATGGCAATATTGGTCGATGGTAAAGAAGTCGACAGGATGTTCCCTCAAAAAAGACTGTATACCGTACAGCAAATGCCAATGACTGAGGCCGCGATTGACACGGGTTTCACTAGAGATCTTTATATTTCGCTCGGAGAACCTCTTAATGATGGGTCTTGGGTGGTTCGTGTCTATTTGAAACCATTTGTCGATTGGATTTGGGGTGGCGCGTTTTTGATGGCTCTCGGTGGAGTCCTGGCAGTTTCCGATCGACGCTATCGAAGGGCGAGTCAGGACGAGGAGAATCGCGGAGAAAAGACTGCCTCATCTTGAGGTAATCATTATTTCGCAAAAATTATGACTGCTACGAGATTTTTAATTCCCTTGTTTATTTTTTTTGGAATTACCGTATTTCTTTGGAAAGGTTTATCGCTTAATCCAAAGGAAGTGCCATCACCTTTGATTGGAAAAGCTGCCCCAGAATTTACTTTGCCGATACTCAATGAGTTTGACGCGCGACTTTCAAATTCCGACATGGAAGGGGAAGTGTGGCTCCTTAATGCTGTCTCTTATACACATC
>CAJXPC010000191.1 GCA_913057845.1 uncultured Pseudomonadota bacterium | reverse complement strand
ACGAGATGTAGAGAGGTCTCGTGGGCTCGGAGATGTGTATAAGAGACAGATTCTCAGTATTGTATTCAGCAAACTATTTAGATAATGCTTATATCTCCTTCGCTCAAATTCAAGCCTTAGAGTTCATTAACGACGGCGAAGTGCATAGGGCGTATTTCTTTAAAGATCCCGAGACAGGTCGAAGCGCTTTCTATACGGAAGACGGTCAAAACGTTAAAAATGCATTTCTGAGGTCCCCTCTTAAATTTTCTCGAATTACATCGGGGTTTTCAAAACGTAGGCTTCATCCCGTATTGAAGAAATGGCGGTCACACAAAGGTGTTGACTATGGCGCCGCGACAGGCACACCAATCATGGCAGCGGGCAAAGGAACAATCAGATATCTCGGCACCAAAGGTGCTTACGGCCGCTTTATAGAGATACGTCACGCGAATGGTGTATCAACTCGGTATGCACATCTGTCCAAATACGCTAAAAAACTGAAGAAGGGCTCCAAAGTAGAACAGGGGCAGATAATCGGTTACGTGGGCAAAAGCGGCTTAGCAACTGGTCCCCATCTGCATTATGAGTTTTTAGTGAATGGGGGCCAGGTAGACCCGTCCAAAGCGGTCATGCCACCGGGGCCTCCCATCAGCACAAAACTTAAAGATGAATTTACGTCGCAAGTGGCGGCAGCAAGACTGCTTCTAGATAGGCTAGATCAGACCACATTAAATCAACCTGATGAGCCAAGCATACTTAATTAATACTCAATTGCTCAAGAGTCCAATCGACCAAGCAACAACTATGCAGAAAAAGAAGATCCGCATCCACAGGTCGACGTGGCATTAGGATTCTTAATGACAAATTGAGCACCATCGATACCTTCCTGATAATCGATTTCAGCACCAACAAGGTATTGATAGCTCATCGCATCGATCAATAACTGAACCCCGTTTTTCTCAACTTGAGAATCGTCCTCGTTTATCTCCTCATCAAAGGTGAATCCGTACTGAAATCCTGAGCACCCTCCTCCGGATACAAATACCCTCAATTTGAGATCTGCGTTACCTTCCTCAACAATCAGCTCTTTGACTTTACTTGCGGCTGACTCAGTAAAAATTAGTTTTTCCGCCTTCTGGGCAACGACTTCCATTATTACTCTCCATTTGCATATGCACGTGAGACTCGAAATAAAAATACAAGTTTCATAGATAGAACCCTATGAAAAAAAACTCTATTTTTAGTCAGTTTTCCCGACTATGGTACCAGACCAAGCCCATTTAATCCCATCTTCTCGTCTAAGCCAAACATTATGTTCATATTTTGAATTGCTTGACCAGAAGCACCTTTAACCAAATTATCAAGCACCGAAATCACAACAACAGAGCCCTGATCTTCAGAGACCTGCACACCAATCTTACAGAAATTTGATCCTCGAACCGATCGCGTATCAGGGAACTGGCCGCCTGGCAGCATATCCACGAATGGTTCCTCCTTAAAGAAATTTTCAAATGACTCCCTAACTAAACTGGAATCACCCTCAGTCAGGTTAGCATACAACGTTGCCAATATGCCTCGGTTGATCGGCAACAGATGAGGCGTAAACTTCAGCTTAACGTCCCCTCCGGTTACCCCGCTCAAAACTTCGACTATTTCAGGGTGATGTCGATGGCCATCTAAGCCATACGCTTTAAAATTATCACCAACTTCAGAATAAATAATACTCAACTCTTTCTTTCGACCAGCACCACTGGCTCCAGACTTAGCGTCAGCAATCAACGACGCAGGGTCAATAAGCCCTGATGCCAAAAGAGGTGCGAACCCCAACTCGATAGCCGTCGCGTAACAACCAGGATTACCCACGATGCGAGCAGTTTTTATTTTTTCTCTGTTAATTTCCGGCAGACCATACACAGCCTCTTCCAGAAGATCCTGGGCGCCGTGCTCAGGGCCATACCACTTTTCCCATTGAGAGAGATCTTTCAACCTAAAATCAGCAGCAAGATCAATCACACGCACGCCTGCCGCCACTAACTCTCGAGCTTGCTCCATCGCTACGCCATGAGGTGTGGCAAAAAAAACAACATCACAGCCGATCAATGTGGTCAGGGTGGGTTTCTCAAACGTTAAATCAACATGCCCTCGCAAACTCGGGAATATGTCCCCAACACTTACACCTTCTTCGGCCCTTGACGTAATGGCTCCGATGCGCGCCTCAGGATGCATGCTGAGCAACCGCATCAGCTCGACACCTGTGTAACCGGTTCCCCCTACAATTCCTACGTTCAACATAAAAATCTCTATCGTTTATTAAAAGTTTACCAATCAATACAACTATACAACATCAGTCCAATAAAAAAGGCCGCTGAAGCGGCCTTTTTTAAAAGTACAACGTAGAGTTATCGCTTTGAAAACTGCGGTTTACGTCGTGCTTTTTTCAAGCCAACTTTCTTTCGCTCAACTTCGCGAGCATCTCGCGTAATCAAACCAGCCTGACGCAATGCTGGTTTTAGCGACGCATCGTAATCAACTAGCGCACGAGCAATTCCATGTCGAACTGCTCCCGCTTGGCCTGTCTCGCCACCACCTGAGACATTAACCTGTATATCAAATGTCTTTAGCGACTCAGTAACCTCGAGCGGTTGCCTCACTAACATTCGTCCAGTTTCTCTTGAGAAAAACTGATCTAAGGGCTTTTTATTAACCACAATGTTGCCTGAGCCAGCTTTAATGTAGACTCGAGCTACCGCAGCTTTTCGTCTTCCAGTGCCATAATTCGCTTGGTTTGCGTAAGCCATCTAAATTACCTTTTTATAGTTCAAGTGCCTGAGGCTGTTGCGCCGTATGCGGGTGCTCTGCACCTGGGTACACTTTTAGTTTTTTGATCATTGCGTAACCCAATGGCCCCTTAGGCAACATTCCCTTGACAGCTAATTCCAATGCCCGCCCAGGAAACTTGTCTTGCATCTTTTCAAAGTTTGTTTCGTACAATCCGCCCGGATACCCACTGTGACGATAGTACTTCTTATCTTTAGCTTTATTACCCGTAACCCTCAACTGCCCAGCGTTAACGACGACAACAAAGTCGCCCGTATCAACATGGGAAGTGTAGATGGCCTTATGTTTACCTCTGAGCCGTCGGGCAATCTCCGTTGCGATGCGACCAAGAACTTTATCTTTCGCATCGACCACATACCAACTGCGATCAACTTCACTCTCTTTTACGCTAATAGTTTTCATTCAAAATCCGTAACTTACACTTCAGTATTGCCGATTCATGCCGGCGAAGGGGACGAATTTTATAATGGCCGCCATTCGGTGTCAACGATAACTCGAGGAGTTAGGTCTTAAGGAGCTTAATCAATCCTCACCAAGCCGCTCTCGCTTGTCCGCCTTTTTTTCAAGTATCGCGGCAATAAACAAACCGATCTCGTACAGTATCCATATTGGAAACGCGAGCAACAACTGAGATATGACGTCCGGCGGCGTAAAAATAGCCGCGATAACGAAGGCGCCAACGACAACGTATGGCCTTGATTCTTTTAGCTTTTCTATGCTAACTATACCCATGCGCGTTAAAATGACGACCACTATAGGTGTCTCAAATGCAAGTCCGAAGGCAAGAAACAACGTCAAAACAAAATCAAAATACTTTTGGATATCAGTATTCATTTCGACCCCTTCAGGGGTGAAGGCTGCCACAAAATGAAAGACGGTTGGGAAAACGACAATGTAGGCAAAAAGACAGCCAACCAAAAATAGTATCGTGCTGGTGGCGATCAAGGGCACAACCAGACGTTTTTCATGGGTGTAAAGGCCTGGTGCAACAAAGGCCCAGACTTGATACAAAACAACTGGCAATGCCACTACGAATGACGCAAACATTGTGACTTTTATGGGGACGAAAAACGGTGCAGCGACCTCAACCGCAATCATAGTTGAACCTTCTGGTAACGCCTCTATCAACGGTGCGGCGAGTAAGGAGTAGATATCCCGCGCCCAATAAAACAGCGTAAAAAATACAATGAACAGAGCAGCCATCGCCTTTATTAAACGATTCCTCAGCTCAATTAAATGTGAGATAAACCCTTCAGCACCTGTCTCTTATACACATCTCCGAGCCCACGAGACCTCTCTACATCTC
>CAJXPC010000190.1 GCA_913057845.1 uncultured Pseudomonadota bacterium | reverse complement strand
CCACAGACACCGTTTTCCCTTTTTGGTTTTAACGTCTCACAATGAGCGTATTCAATAAGAGTTTGTTGATTCGCTGCTGAGAACATAGGCGGGATGGCAGAGTGGTTATGCAGCGGCCTGCAAAGCCGTGGACGCCGGTTCGATTCCGACTCCCGCCTCCATTTCAGAGTGACGACGTTTAGCGGTAATGGTGCGCCCGGGTGGCGAAATTGGTAGACGCACGGGACTTAAAATCCCGGGCCCCTTAAAGGCGTGCCGGTTCGATTCCGGCCCTGGGCACCAGTCCTCCTAGATGAGTCTCTAGTCATGTACTACAGATCGATTTGCAACGACTCCATATGTAAATAACAAAGTTCTCGATGGTTACCTAAAACAATGGAATTAATTCGATCTTCTCAAAATAAAACGATACAACGAATCCAAAGATTGATTAAATCCCGATCAGCTCGTCGTGATTCGGGATTTTTAGTGTTAGATGGTATTCATCTTGTTGAGGAATGTGTCCGACACAATTACCTTGAGGAGCTTCAAGTTTTTGTCGAAGACCCCATCACGAGCGAAGAAATCAGTTTGCTTATTCAAGATGCTTCTGAGGCGGTTTCAATCACTTTGGTTGAATCCCAGATCTTTAAAAAATTGTCGACGACAAAGTCTTCTCAGGGCATTGTTGCTATCGGTCGATTGAAACAAAAGCAACATTTGAATAACGAGGTTAAGTTTGCACTGGCTGTGGATGGCATTCAGGATCCAGGAAACCTGGGTTCGATTTTGCGTTCGGCTGCTGCTTTCTCGGTAGATACCGTTTATTTGTCTGCAGGGACGGTTGATGCGTATTCGCCCAAAACTTTACGTGGAGGGATGGGTGCCCAATTTCGGCTCACTATCATTGAAGAGTCAGACCTAAGTTCGGTCATTGATGAATTTCCTGGGCGAACTATTGGAACATCTTCCCTAAGAGGTCAGGCTCTTGACGGTATTGATTTTTCTGGACAATTACTCTTGCTCGTAGGCAGCGAAGGCGGCGGATTGACTGACGCGTTGTTGGATCAGGTAGACGACATTGTTTCCATCCCTTTAGCAAATAATGTTGAATCACTGAATGTCGGCAGTGCGGTTGCTATACTGTGTTATCACAAGGCGCGAACTTAATTAGGTAGTTCATCTGTTCATTGCGGCTTAAGTGTTGTTCGATAGCCTAGGGATGTCGCCTGAAGGATCATTATTCCGCCAGATGCTAGACTCTCCAAGTGAATTGACAAGAATTAACCGTTAAATTAAGTGGGGGACATTATCTCGCCGCACAATTCCTTTGTAATTTTTAGCTTGCTCGCACTGCTGATCTTCCCGATGATCGGATTTTGTGATGAGGACTATGACGTCTGCGTTACCAGTTTTGGGTCCAATGAAACCTTGTCGTTTGATTCTCTTGAGCAGATTGCCAAGAGTGGTGTGACCGATGCTCAGTATTGTCTCGCCGTTGTGTATCACGAGGGTAAGAATGTCCCGCGTGATCGGGTCAAAGCTGCATCCTGGTATTTGAGTGCTGGACAAAGAGGGCATTTAGAGGCTCAGTATTGGCTTTGTGTCATTTACCGGGAAGGTATTGGCGTCGAGGCCAATGCGCTTGAGTCGTTGTATTGGTGTGAGAGAGCTGCAAACAGAAATCACCCAAGCGCTTTATATGCGCTTGGGCAATGGTATTACGGTGGCTATGGTCGAAACAAATTTACAGATTATTTAAACGCATACATCTGGTTCTCGAGGGCAGTTATGGCAGGTGAAGAGGCTGGAGCAGACATGATTCGCTTGCTGGAGGATCAAATGACCGATCTTCAGATCCTCGAAGCCAGCAAATTATTAGAGCGCGGTTTACCTTAACGCGATACACCACGGTGGGCGTTATTTTTTGTGGTAACTACTGAACACTGTATGCTCCTCACCGACAATAAGTAACACATCGAAAGGGTCTTGACGGCCTTGGTAATCTGGCCCATCCATACCAGGACTACCCACCGGCATCCCTGGAACTGATAACCCGACTGCATCTGGTTTGAGCGCGAGAAGTTTTCGGATGTCATCAGCGGGTACATGCCCCTCAATCACGTAACCCTCGATGATTCCGGTATGGCATGAGCCATATTTTTGTGGCATACCCACTTGCGATCGAATGCTATTGTTACCTGTATCATTGAGTGCCACTTTGAACCCATTAGCTTCAAGGTGCGTCACCCAGTCTTTACAACATCCACATGAGGGACTCTTCCACACTTCAATGAGTGTTTTATCTTTTGCCAAGACCGCCCCAAATGGAATGGTTAGACAAGATAGCGTTAAAAATCGCAAAGCATCTCTTCTTAACATTTTCATTTCTCCTGTTATTTTTTAAATTGTAACTATTCTTTCGTTGATGCAAATGCTTGTAGCGCTAATGATCTTGAATTCGATAAGCTGATGATCGGCTTAGGATAGGTGATACCCAAGGTCACTTCCGCCGATCTTAAGACGTCTGAAGGAGCCTCCCATGGATTACACAGGTATTTATTGGGTAGCATCGCTATTTCTGGTATGTATTGGCGAATATATGCCCCGCTGGGATCAAACTTCTGGCCTTGTGTGACCGGGTTAAATATCCGAAAGTAAGGTGCTGCATCAGCTCCGCAGCCGGCAACCCATTGCCAACCAGCACTGTTGTTCGCTAAATCAGCATCGAATAGGCAGTCCCAAAACCATCTCTCTCCATGTCGCCAATCCAGCAGGAGGTTTTTGACGAGAAAGGAGCCAACGACCATTCTAACTCTATTGTGCATCGTTCCCGTTGCCCACAGCTCACGCATCCCAGCGTCTACAAAGGGAATGCCCGTTAGACCTCTTTGCCATGCAGTCAGATGATCCGTGTCCGAACTCCATGGAAATTTGTCAAATTTTTTCTGCAGGTTTGTTGTCGGTAGATCTGGATTGTAGAACAGTAAATTATGGGAAAACTCTCGCCACCCCAATTCACTGCAAAAATGGTCGACATTCTCGTCCATGGGGCGATTGCGAGCCTCATGCCAAGCCTGGTTTGGTGATAACTCCCCGAAATGAAGGTGCGGCGACAGAGATGAAACATGAGTCTCAGCTGGAAAGTTTCGACCCTCTTTATATTTCTTGATTCCTGAAGCTATAAATTTATTGAGACGTTTTTTTGCACCAGCTTCTCCAATCTCCCAATGGTCTAATAGGGGTTCGCACCAGGGGATTGAGGGCATGAGGTTGAGCGAGTCAACGGAAGTTGGTTCTTGGTGCTCTAGAATGCTCAGTTTTAGGGGTTTAGACAGAGGTTTTCTTGGCTCTGGGGCATTGAGGCATCCTTTTCTAAAAAAAGGTGTGAACACACGGTAGGGTGTTTTATCAGCCTTATGAATATCCCAGGGCTCCCAAAGCAGCGATCCGTTATGCGAGTCAGCCATGACACCCGACTCTTTCAGTAATGTCTTGAGCTCTGTGTCCCGCTTTATTGCCCAAGGTTCATACTGGCGATTCCAACACACCTGTGTAATGTTGTATCGAGCAACTAACTGGGGTATCAGTTCGAGCGGGTCACCAGAAAGTACAACTAAGTGACCATCCAGACTCTTATTGAGGGATTGGAGTGAGTGATGGAGCCAAACACGGCTCGCTGACCCTAATTTTAAGTCTCCAGCATGAGTCTCATCGTGCACAAAAATTGGCAAAATCGTACCCGTACGGACTGCACTGCTGAGCGCAGGATTATCTGAGAGTCGTAAATCGTTCCTAAACCAAAGGATGTTTCTGTTTGAGTTCATCTAATTTATGGTGCGTTTGAGAATGGTCATAGGGGCTGATCAACTATAATTAGCGCTAAGATTAAGGATATCTGAAATACCTGTTTCCGGACATTTTAAATATGCTGCTTGGTTAAGACGTTTTAATCACCCAGTTTACATGGACCTATTTTTTAGCGAAAAATTCAAAAATATGACGATTTTAGTAACGGGTGGTTCTGGGTTTATTGGTTCAAATTTTATTCGTATGGTGTTGAAAAACTCCGATGAGCGGGTCGTGAACATCGATAAGTTAACGTATGCGGGTAACTCAGAGAATTTGGCCGAAGTGGCGCACCTCAGTAAGTACTGTCTCTTATACACATCTGACGCTGCCGACGAATAGAGAGG
>CAJXPC010000189.1 GCA_913057845.1 uncultured Pseudomonadota bacterium | reverse complement strand
CCTCTCTATTCGTCGGCAGCGTCAGATGTGTATAAGAGACAGTCTTAAACGTGATTGGATTGGCGATATTAAAATTTATTTTGTGGCCTCCAAGGGCTCGTCTGTTTTTTCGTTTGAGTAGATGAAGGTCTTTTGTGATGAGCTGGTCAGCTGAATGATGGCCAGCCAAAACCAGAAACTTTATATCGTCCGGATCTTTACACCAGTATTGTGGATCCTCTAATGGTCGAGTATCGACAAAAGTACATAAGGCTTTGATATCATGCTCAATAACAGATTTGTTAGCGTTCCGGCCTAAGAATCGACTAAATCTGAGCACCGTGATGGCTTCACTTAAGCATGCATCGTCGATAATTATTTCGATACGGTTTTGTTTTTTTAGTACTTTGAGCGGTGTGATATTGATGTCGTCAAAATAAAACCAGTCAATCCATATATTCGTATCGAAAACCACCCGCATAGGGCTTAAAAGAGCTCTTTGTCATTGAGGTAGCGCCACTGTCCAATGGGTAGCTTGGATAGCGTGACGCGGCCTATGCGCACCCGCTTCAGACCCGTAACGCTTAGGCCGACAAATTCACACATTCTACGTATCTGTCGTTTCTTTCCTTCTCGCAAGACGAATCTAAGTTGATCCTCATTAACCCAAGATACTTTGGCGGGCTTCAATGCTTTTCCGTCTAATTCAAGTCCATGATGGAGTAATTCCATACCACTTTCTGTCAGAGTTCCACTGACGCGGACGAGATATTCTTTTTCAATTTCCGTGTCTTGACCAATTAATTTTTTGGCAATTCTCCCGTCTTGTGTCAAGACAAGTAATCCCGTTGTGTCAATATCAAGACGTCCCGCCGGAGCTAGCCCTTTTAAATGTTGTCTAATAAATACTTTTTTTGATTTGTCTTCAGAAAACTGATTGTCGGGTTTAACTAATGTAATGGCAGGTTTATATTCGTCTTCGGCTTGACCAGATACATAACCAATGGGTTTGTTTATCAATATCGTGACTTTGCTGACGCCGAGCCCTTTCTCTGTGAGTGTGATTTTCGCATTATGAGGCGCTCTTGTGCCGAGCTCTTCGACGCGACTGCCGTTCACCATAACCCAGCCTTTGGCAATGTATTCGTCAGCCTCTCTTCTGGAGCACATACCACGCTCCGACATGAGTTTTGACACGCGAATCATAGCGATGGGTTCGGGCATTGCCTTAGCGGGCGACGGCTCTTTGGAGGGGGCTACGGGGGGTTTAAGACCCAATCGAGTCATATTGTCATTACGCCGCGTTGAGTAATTCTCTTAACACGTATGGGAGTATTCCACCGTGCTTGAAATAATCGACCTCGATCGGGGTATCAATTCTCGAGAGTAGGATGATTTTTCTGGTAGCGCCATTTTTTTCAGTAATTACCAAGGTCATATCTTGTTGAGGCTTTAGGTTGTCCATGCCCAGTATCTCGAAGGTTTCCTCTCCGGTTATTCTCAGTGTTTCAACAGAGTCCTTCGCTTTAAACTGCAGCGGAAGCACACCCATACCAACAAGGTTAGAGCGATGAATTCTTTCAAAACTCTTGGCAATAACGGCTCTCACACCCAATAACTGAGTGCCCTTTGCTGCCCAATCACGTGATGAACCAGTTCCATATTCTTCACCAGCAAACACAACAGTTGGAATCTTGGATTTTTGATAATTCATGGCGGCGTCATAGATGGCCATCTGTTTTCCTGAGGGTTGTAATACTGCGTAACCACCTTCGATACGTGAGCCGTCCTTATTCAGAGGTAACATTAAATTTTTGATTCGCACATTGGCAAATGTCCCACGCATCATCACTTCATGATTACCACGGCGAGCACCATAGCTATTGAAGTCGGTTTTGGCTACGTTATTTTGCAGTAAATATTTACCAGCTGGTGAGCTTTCCTTTATATATCCTGCTGGTGAAATATGATCGGTTGTAACCGAATCGCCAAATATACCAAGTGCTCGTGCGCCTACGATGTCTGAAATGGCCACGGGATTCATGCCGAAGCTATCAAAGAACGGCGGCTCGGCAATGTAGGTCGACTTAGGCCAGTTGTATACCTCGCCGCTCGCTGTTGGAACTTTTTTCCATAGAGGAGTAGCGTTTGCCAAGTCCTTGTAGAGTTTCTTGAACGTCTTGGCATCGGTCGCATGTTTTAGGGCGTTTGTGATCTCTCGTTGGTTGGGCCAAATGTCTCCAAGATAGATAGGCTTACCTGTTTTCCCAATACCAAGGGGTTCCTTCATCAGGTCCTTTTTCATA
This sequence comes from uncultured Pseudomonadota bacterium, assembly GCA_913057845.1. GTDB lineage: Bacteria > Pseudomonadota > Gammaproteobacteria > Burkholderiales > Eutrophovitaceae > Eutrophovita. The sequence goes on along the minus strand of CAJXPC010000189.1, from coordinate 1,925 downwards.
GTCCCAGCAATCGCATAAGCAACAACGAGAGGTGGGCTCGCTAGAAAATTAGCGCGAATATTTGGATGAATTCTGGCTTCAAAATTACGGTTACCTGAGAGTACTGCAGAGCAAACTAAATCGTTACTCAAAATGGCGTTGTCAATTGGCTCTGCCAGTGGCCCAGCGTTACCGATGCACGTTGTACATCCGTAACCGGCAAGATAGAACCCAAGCTGCTCTAAGTAGGGGAGTAGTCCAGCTTTGGTAAGATATTCAGTGACAACGCGTGATCCTGGCGCTAAGGATGTCTTAATGTGTTTTTTGACGGTCAGGCCTTTCTCTACAGCCTTTTTCGCCAAGATTCCGGCGGCAACCAATACCCCTGGATTTGATGTGTTCGTACAAGACGTGATCGCAGCAATTAAAACGTCACCAGAGCCAATGTCTATATTACTTTGTGTGAGATATCGCTGATCGAGCTCGGTCGTATTCTTATCGAAACCACCCGCAGACACGGGTGCTGCGAACAATTGCTCGAATTTTGAGGAAACATCACCCAATCGAATTCGGTCTTGTGGACGCTTAGGGCCTGCCAAAGACGGCTCAACTGTTGATAAATCAAGTTCGACGACATTGCTGTACTTAATATCACCTTTTTTAGGCATACCAAACATGTTTTGAGCGCGGTAGTATTTCTCGAAGGCGGTTACTTCATCTTCCGTGCGACCGGTGTAGCGCAAGAACTCTACGGTCTTTTTGTCGACTGGGAAGAACCCCATCGTTGCGCCGTATTCAGGTGCCATATTTGCAATAGTTGCTCGATCAGTGACGGGTAGCGATGCTGCGCCGTCACCAAAAAATTCAACGAACTTACCCACGACTTTTGCTTCACGAAGCATTTCGGTAATAGTCAACACCAAGTCTGTCGCGGTAACGCCAAACCTTAGCTTCCCTTTTAAGTTAACGCCAACAACGTCTGGAGTAAGAAAATATACCGGTTGACCTAACATGCCGGCCTCTGCTTCGATGCCACCCACACCCCATCCGACAACACCAATGCCGTTAATCATGGTGGTATGAGAGTCGGTTCCCACCAAAGAGTCAGGGTAATACATTTTATTCTTTTTGTGGACGCCTCGAGCGAGGTACTCAAGATTAACTTGGTGAACAATACCAATGCCAGGAGGTACTACTTTGAAGGTGTCGAAGGCTTGCATGCCCCATTTCATAAATTGATAGCGTTCTCTATTGCGTTCGAACTCCAGTTTCATGTTCGCGCCAAGGGCAGATTTATTTCCGTAATTATCAACCTGTACTGAGTGGTCAACAACGAGGTCTACGGGGACTAGTGGTTCGATTGATTTTGGGTTTTTTTTCAGTGACTTCGCAACTCTGCGCATAGCTGCCAAGTCCGCGAGTAAAGGCACACCCGTAAAATCTTGTAGGACGATTCTTGATACGACAAATGGAATTTCGTTGGTGCGTTTACCCTTTGGCTTCCATTGGGCTAGTTGGCTAACATGTTTTTCTGTTATTTTTTCACCATCACAATTTCTTAATACAGATTCGAGCACTATTCGTATTGAGATGGGTAATTTAGAAATATTACCCAGGCCTGCTTTTTCCAGTGCCGGTAGCGAATAGTAGGTACCTTTTTTTCCGTTTTTAATCGTGAATTCTTTTCGAGAATTAAACAGGTTATGTGCCATGTATTTCGAGCCCCAAAGTCTATATATCAATGATGACCTCGTCGGCAGAAAATCATAGACGCCGACGAGGCAGGTTTACAGCAAATAGTTATATAACAAACATATCTACAAATTCATGGACTGGTGTCTCTGCTAGTTTCTTGCTGTTGAGGCAAAGATCAAGAATTAATTTTTGTTGTTTTACAGGAAATTTTCTGGCTAAGTTCGTTTTGAATTTTTCCACTAATACGGGCA
>CAJXPC010000188.1 GCA_913057845.1 uncultured Pseudomonadota bacterium | reverse complement strand
CAGCGTCAGATGTGTATAAGAGACAGCCCCAAATAAGTGAGATCTCAGCAGTTTTTTGGCATTTTGTCGAGTTGGATAACCCCCTTTCTGGGGAACAGGTCATTCAGCTTGATCAAATTCTCGCTTATGGCCCCAAAGAGTCAAAATCAGCAGATGATAGTGCCCATTTCGTTGTGGTTCCTCGGCTTGGTTCTATCTCCCCTTGGTCAACCAAGGCAACTGATATTGCCAAAGCCTGCGGGCTTATGGAAGTCTCTCGAATAGAGCGTGGTGTCGTCTGGAGTTTCAAAACGAAGAGGCATCAATCGGCTTCACAAGCTACTCTGAAGCGTATTGTCTCGATGGTTCATGATCGTATGACTGAAACTGTCCTTGTTGACATCAATGATGCAAAGAAACTTTTCAGACACGTGCAACCGCAGCCGCTCCGCACAATACCGGTATTAAAAGATGGTCGACGTGCGTTAGAAGATTGTGATCGTGAGATGGGTTTAGCCCTCTCCCCAGATGAGATTGATTATCTTCAGCATAACTTTGAGCGAATTGGTCGAGATCCTACGGATGTAGAGTTAATGATGTTTGCTCAAGCGAACTCAGAGCATTGTCGCCACAAGATTTTTAACGCATCCTGGATAATCGATGGTCAAGCGCAAGATTATTCTTTGTTCGGCATGATTCGAGAGACGCACCGACAGGTACCGAAGGGTACTATTGTGGCCTACTCGGATAACTCTGCAATTATGGAGGGGACCGAGGTTAACCGCTTCAGGCCTATGCCAAACGGTCGATATGAATATGTGCAAAACGAGTTAACACATACTTTAATGAAGGTGGAAACACACAATCATCCCACAGCTATCTCTCCATTTCCTGGTGCCGCAACTGGTTCTGGCGGAGAGATTAGGGATGAAGGGGCCACAGGCAGAGGGGCGAAGCCGAAAGCCGGTCTCGCAGGCTTCAGTGTCTCTCACCTGCGGATACCAGGGGCGGGTGAACCTTGGGAGGAAAATGGCGTTGGCAAACCGGATCGTATTGCATCTGCATTAGATATCATGTTGGAAGGTCCCATTGGAGGCGCAGCGTTTAATAACGAATTTGGCCGACCTAATCTCTGTGGATATTTTAGGAATTATGAGCAAGAGATAGAAGGGGTCGTTCGTGGATACCATAAGCCAATTATGTTGGCTGGTGGCTTGGGCAATATTACTGATCAGCAATCCATAAAGGAGTTATTTAAAGCAGGTACGTTGATCGTTCAGCTTGGTGGTCCCGGCATGCTCATTGGTATGGGAGGAGGGGCTGCTTCGAGTATGGCAACTGGTGAAAATAGTGTTGATCTCGATTTTGACTCTGTTCAAAGAGGGAATCCGGAGATTCAAAGACGATGTCAGGAGGTGATCGATCGGTGTTGGGGGCTAGACGACAAAAATCCAATATTGTCGATCCATGATGTTGGAGCCGGTGGTCTTTCTAATGCTCTTCCCGAATTGGTAAATGACGCGCACTGCGGCGCGCGTATTGACTTAAGGCGTATTCCATCTGAGGAGCCCGGTATGACGCCGATGCAAATATGGAGTAATGAGTCGCAAGAGCGTTATATGTTGGCGGTAGATCCTGAGAGTTTTGAACAGTTCCAAAAAATTTGTGAACGAGAACGCTGTCCATTTGCGGTGCTCGGTGAGGCGACGGCAGACAGTCACCTGAACGTATTTGATTCTCATTTCGGTAATAAGCCTGTAGATATCGCGCTATCAGTTATGTTGGATAAACCACCCAAAATGACGCGTGATGTAAAACGAAAAAAACCACAGATAAAAACCAAAAAATATCCACTGATAAAATTGGATGACGCGTTCACACGAGTGCTCTCATTCCCAGCAGTGGCAGATAAAACATTTCTAATTTCGATTGGTGACCGTTCAGTCGGAGGACTTTGTTCACGAGACCAATTTGTTGGCCCCTGGCAAATACCGGTCAGTAATGTTGCGGTGACTGCTATGGGATTTGATCAGTATGTTGGTGAGGCATTTGCAATTGGCGAACGTGCTCCTTTAGCAGTGATGGATGGACCAGCTTCTGGACGAATGGCAATTGGTGAGGCAATTACGAACATAGCAGCTGCACAGATTGATCGTCTAAGTAATATTAAATTATCAGCAAATTGGATGGCACCTGCTGGTTTTGAAGGGGAGGATGCAAATCTCTTTGATACTGTCGCAGCCGTTGGTCTGGAGCTTTGCCCGCAGCTTGGGATAAGCATTCCTGTGGGTAAGGATTCGATGGCAATGCGGACCGCTTGGCGGGAAGGCGCTCAAGATAAACAAGTCGTCTCTCCCGTTTCCTTAGTTATCTCAGCGTTTTCTCCTGTGTCGGATATTAGAAGAACATTAACGCCTGTCCTAAGGCCTGATTTAAATACGCAATTGATTTTGATTGACTTGGGTGGCGGTAAAAATCGTATGGGCGGTTCCATCTTGCATCAAGCGTATCTTTTGGAGCATGGAGATGTCCCCGACCTTGATAGCGCAAAAATCCTACAGGCTTTCTTTAAAGCGATACAGGATTTAAATAAGAGAAATAAAATTCTGGCCTACCACGATCGGTCAGATGGGGGCTTGATTGTCACCTTGGCTGAGTGCATGTTTGCATCACATGTTGGATTGACCGTAGATTTAGAAGTGGGGTCTGATCACAATAGGCAACTTGCGGCACTTTTTAGTGAGGAGCTCGGGGCAGTTATCCAAATTGATAACTCTGCTGAATTAGAGGTACATTCGATATTGGAATCATACGGGCTTGCCGATTGCGCCAGAAAAATTGGGTGCCTAAATGATAAAGGTACGCTAGAAATTTCATCTAACGGAAGCCCTTTGATGGATGAGGCTGGTTGGTTACTCCAGCGTACGTGGTCTAAAACCACGTTTCAGATGCAGTCAATGCGTGACAATCCAGAATGCGCCAAACAAGAATATGATCGAATTTTGGACACTTCTGATCCAGGCTTAAATGCGCATTTAACGTTTGATATCAATGATTCGTATCGAGCGGCTGTTATTAACAAGGGTGCTAAGCCGAAAATAGCTGTGCTACGAGAGCAAGGGGTAAATGGTCAGATTGAAATGGCGGCATCCTTCGATCGAGCTGGGTTTTCTGCGATCGATGTTCATATGAGTGACATTATTTCAGGCCGTACTTCTTTAGCTGAATTTAAAGGGCTAGCAGCCTGTGGAGGTTTCTCTTATGGAGACGTTCTTGGAGCTGGTGAAGGTTGGGCGAAATCTATTTTATTTAATGCGAGAGCATTAGATGAGTTCTCAGAATTTTTTAATCGGGAGGATAGTTTTGCGTTGGGGGTATGTAATGGATGTCAAATGATGTCTAATCTGCGTGCAATTATTCCTGGGGCTGAACACTGGCCACGTTTTGTTAAGAATAAATCTGAACAATTTGAAGCTCGTTTTGTGATGACGGAAATCACACCAAGCCCTTCGATTTTGTTTAGAGATATGGTTGGTTCAAGAATACCTGTTGTTACATCCCATGGAGAGGGTTTGGTTGAGTTTGAATCTGAGCAGCAAAACATCCAAGCAAGGTCTTATGTCTCTATGCGTTATGTTGACAACTATGGAGAGGTGTCTGAACAGTATCCTTTTAATCCAAATGGCTCTGCTGGTGGGGAGACGGGTTTCACTTCTCGTGATGGTCGATTTACGATTATGATGCCTCACCCAGAGAGGGTGTTTCGAGCGACTCAGAACTCTTGGCATCCAGAAGACTGGAACGAAGATGGGGCCTGGATGTTTATGTTCCGTAATGCGCGTTATTGGGTTAGTTGATTCGCATTCTGACTGGTCTATTGATCGAAGGTCTCGATCGTCGCCGAATCTCGTAGAGCCGAAATGAGAGCATCTCGTTTTTCAGTTATGAGGTCTTTGCGAATTTGATCGGATAACTCATCATATTCAGGGAAAGAGGCCTCCCTGATGTCCAGCATTTCAACTATGTGATAGCCGAAATTTGAAAGTACCGGCTCCTGCGTTAACTCGCCTTTACTAAGAGCAATCATTGCGTCTGAAAATGGTTTTACAAAGCGATCAGGAGTGGACCAATCGAGTTTTCCTCCAATATCTTTTGTACTGATATCAATCGATAATTCTGATGCCAGGGCAGTAAAATCCTCACCAGTAGCTGTCTCTTATACACATCTCCGAGC
>CAJXPC010000187.1 GCA_913057845.1 uncultured Pseudomonadota bacterium | reverse complement strand
GAAAAAAATAAAAGAAGAGCAAACCAAACAAAGAAAAGCAAAACAAGAGCTCATAAAAACAAAAAAAGAAATCAACAATTTAGATCAAAATTTAAATCGATTATCAAAGCGAGAAAGAAGTCTTCTTGGCGAATTGAAGGCGTTAGAAAAAAAAGAAAGAGTGCTTAAATCCAGCATCAAGGAAGAAAAAATTCGTTTATCTCAATTAATAAAGCGCACCTATATCTTAGGCTACTCGCCTGAGGCTGGGCCTGCGATTGACACCTTATCTGACAGCAAAGTATCTGCTTTCTACCTCAAAAAGATCGCCATGAAACGATCTGAAATCATCAAAAATTTCAATTCAAAAATTACTGAAATTGATCGTCTTCAAGAAAAGAAACTAGGCATCAGAAAAGAGTTAAAAAAAATAAAAAAAGACACCAGTAAGCAAAAAAATGTTGCCGAAAGGGAAAAACTAAAAACATCGTCTGAAATAGACGGTACAAAAACACGAATAAAACGCAGCGAAAAGAAAATTAGCGAAAATAAAAAGCGACTCACCCAATTGTTCGCAGAACTCGAGAAAAGAAAAAAAGACCGCATAAAAAATAATAACTTGCCGGACCGAAGCCTCAGCGGAAAACCATTTAACACGCTAAAAGGGAAGCTGCGACTCCCTGCTCTGGGTACGATTACCTCAAAATTTGGCCAGAAAAGGGTCGGTAGCGAACTTCCTTGGGAAGGTATATTTATATCTTCCAACCAAGGCAATAGCGTTAAATCAATCGCCGGAGGCTCTGTAGTCTATTCGGACTGGCTAAGAGGGTTTGGAAATTTAATCATCGTTGACCATGGAAAAGGCTATTACAGTCTCTACGGTAATAACGAAACCATATGGGCTAGGGAGGGGGATCAACTCGACGCTGGAGACCAATTGGGAACTGTTGGCAACAGCGGGGGTCACAAAGGACCTGGGGTGTATTTTGAGGTACGGCACAACAGTAAACCTCTAAATCCCATGGAATGGGTTAACATTGACAACTAGAACAAACTGACGGGATCTAAGACATTTTTAAAACGTCCATCGCGTCGAAAACTCGGCAAGCAATTTAAGGGGTTCTTTATGAGAAGCAAGCTAAGCAAAGTAGGTTTAATATCAATCGGCCTGGTAGGCGGTATCTTAGTCAGCCTGCAGTTTTCTGCGATAGCAGATCGAAGCGCGGCGCCCCTACCCATCGATGAATTAAGAGCATTCACCGAAGTTTATGGTCGGGTAAAAAATGATTACGTTGAGACAGTTGACGATAAAGAACTTATAGAAAAAGCCATTAATGGCATGCTGTCTGGCCTCGATCCGCATTCGGCTTTTTTTGACGCCGAAGCCTTTAAAGAAATGCAAGTGGGCACAAAAGGTGAATTTGGAGGCCTTGGCATCGAAGTCGGCATGGAAGATGGCTTCGTTAAGGTTATCGCTCCAATAGAAGACACCCCAGCTTGGAACGCTGGACTCAAGTCGGGAGATCTCATCATCAAACTCGACGATACGAATGTGAAGGGTATGACACTTAACGATGCAGTTAAGTTAATGCGCGGCAAACCAGGTACAGACATTATCCTGACGGTTATTCGAAAAGGGGAGCCTCAACCTAAAATAATCACGGTTACACGCGATATCATCCAAATCCGGAGCGTCAAATATCGCATGCTCGAAAAAGATTATGCCTATTTCAGGGTGACGCAGTTTCAGGAGCATACTGGAGAAAAACTCGGTGAAGCGATTGAAAAGCTTTTCTCTGAAAATGAGGGGCCAATGAAAGGAATCGTCTTGGACCTGCGGGATGACCCTGGAGGCTTACTAACCTCCTCAATTGGCGTGTCTGCTGCGTTTCTTCCAAAAGATAAGCTTGTCGTATACACCGAGGGGCGTACCAATGATGCCAGGATGCGCATGTATGCTCGGCCAGAGTTTTACGCGAGAGGACCAAAAGGGGATTATTTAACAAATGTTCCGGAGTCCGCAAAAACAGTTCCCATGGTCGTGCTTGTGAACGGCGGATCGGCATCGGCTTCTGAGATTGTCGCTGGCGCCCTACAAGATCATAGGCGTGCCGTGATTATGGGCACCCAAACTTTTGGCAAGGGATCCGTGCAAACCATCCTACCATTAGGAAACGGCACTGCCATCAAACTAACGACGGCACGCTATTTCACGCCCAGCGGTCAATCAATTCAAGCAATAGGAATCACGCCCGATATTATTGTGGAAGATGCTACGATAACTGCCAACAATAATCCCTCTCTTCGAACGAAAGAAGCTGATCTCAAAAATCGCTTAGACAACCCACAAGACGATGACGGGGGGACTCCAGAAGCTTTAGAAAGCGATACCAAAGTAGAAGAGAAGCCCGATTATCAACTGAGTCAGGCCCTAAACTTACTGAAGGGATTGGAAATTTTATCGAACCGTTAAGCACTCACGAGTAAATACTGAGTAAGCCCCTCATCCCTGCGTACATCGCAGGGATGAGGCTACCGGTCGGCGATACCAAAAAATCAATATGAACGACGACCAACTACTTAGATATAGTCGCCACATTCTTCTGCCAGAAATCGGCATCGAGGGTCAAGATTTAATCCGACAGAGTCGGATCTTAATTATTGGCGCGGGGGGCTTAGGTTCACCCGCAGCCTTATTCCTCGCATCTAGCGGGGTTGGCTCAATCACGATTTGTGACGGAGACACGGTTGACCTCACTAACCTTCAGCGCCAGATTATCCATACAACCGCATCTATTGGTATGCTTAAAGTGGAGTCTGCCAAGCGCTCCATCAAGGCCATTAATCCAAACGTCCATGTCAATGCAATAACGCTCCGCACTTCGGGGCCCCTGCTCGAGCGACTAGTATCTGAAGCATCAGTTATTTTAGATTGTTCCGACAACTTTGAGACTCGACACGCAGTGAACAAGGCTTCTGTTAAGTTTAAGAAGCCTTTGGTTTCCGGTGCCGCCATCAAATTTGATGGGCAACTTGCCGTTTTTGATCCCCGGCATCCTGACAGCCCGTGTTACCAGTGTTTATTCCCCGAAGAAAACGAATTCGAGGAAACTCGATGTGCTGTGATGGGCGTTTTCGCACCATTAGTGGGGATTATTGGCACAGCACAGGCTTCCGAGACGCTTAAGTTATTAGCAAACATCGGCCGACCAGCAACGGGGAAGCTGATATTATTTGATGCGCTAGAAATGGAATGGCGCTCCATCAAGTTAAACAAGGATCCAAGCTGCTCCGTTTGCAGCATATAAAACTCGACCTAGGAGAGCGCAACAAAACTTAAGGTATCAAACCTCTCCCAGCAGCATCCTTATCTGAACGTCGCTGTGGGTCGTTGGGTCTTTGGTATAGCGGCTCTTTGCAAATTGATGCCATCGACCTATCACGTATGCCATGATTTGATTACCCTTCGGTTCTATTTCCAGCGCAGAAATCATACCACCTTGATTAATTGCGAATCGCAGTGACTGCTTAATCGAGGACTCTAATCGATCGTGCAAGCGATTGATACGGTCTTGTAACCTGTCATTTTCGTGGACCAAAGCGTCACCAATTAAGACACGAGTCATCCCGGGATTTTTCTTAGCAAAACTCAACAGGACATTAACCATTGACGATACTTGCTTTAATCCACCTTCCTCAGATTCAGAAATTTTATTGACCAATCCAAAAATAGTTTGCTCAATGAACTCAATCAATCCTTCATACATTTGAGCCTTACTCGCAAAATGCCGATACAAGGCGGCCTCAGACACCTCAAGCCGCGCTGCCAACAAAGCTGTGGTTATCTTTTTACAGTTAGGGTCCTCCAACATCTGAGCTAATTGCTGGAGAATCTGTAGTTTTCGGTCGGCAACTCTAGGCATCGGCGAGAAAAATAATGTTTTGATTAACTTCAGTAAGTAATAATTACTAGCAACACATTAACATACACATCCAAGACGATTATGTCAGCACCTTAGCGCCTGTGCGGACACCTAATACAACCGCCTTACCCTGGCATCTACCCAATTAGGTTGATGTAACTCGGGCGTCACCCAAATTGTCTTCATCCCCAGTCGGCGCGCTGAAAATAAGTTACTTAAAGAATCCTCAACCATCACACACCTTGAAGCTTCAAGCCTGTGTGTTTTCAGTAATTTGCGATAACCAATCATCTGTCTCTTATACACATCTGACGCTGCCGACGAATAGAGAG
>CAJXPC010000186.1 GCA_913057845.1 uncultured Pseudomonadota bacterium | reverse complement strand
CGGCAGCGTCAGATGTGTATAAGAGACAGATTTATGCATTTCGTGGAGCACACTCGGGAAATATGCTGAGTTTTGAAACAGATTTCTCAATTGAGAGGGTGGTCAAGCTTGAGCAAAACTATCGCTCCCACGGCAATATTCTAGATGGCGCTAATGCGCTAATAAAGAATAATGGTCAGCGCCTTGGCAAAAATCTTTGGACGGACCAAGGAGAGGGCGAGCCTATTCGAGTGTTCCGTGCCATGACAGACAGAGAAGAGGCTGCATTCATAATTGAGGAAGTACAAGATCTTCGCAACTCTGGAACCAGCCTCAAAGATATTGCATTGCTGTATCGCTCGAACGCTCAATCTCGGATATTAGAGCACGGCTTATTCAGCGCAGGGCTTTCATACAAAGTTTACGGTGGGTTACGATTCTTCGAACGACAAGAAGTAAAACATGCTCTTGCTTATCTTAGGTTAATCTCTAACCACAACGATGATGGCGCGCTTCTGAGAGTTATCAACTTTCCGACGCGTGGCATTGGAAACCGAACCATCGAACACATTCGCGACCTAGCCGAGCGCAGCGGGACATCGCTATGGCAAGCCGCCTGTTCAGCCCCCTTATCGGGTCGAGCCGTCACTGCAGTCTCAACTTTCATCACATTAGTGGAAAAAATTAAAACTGACACTGTCGGATTCCTACTTCCGGACTTGATTGAGCATGTCAACGAAACCAGTGGCCTGGTTAATCATTTCCGAAAAGAACGTGACGGCCAAGATCGAGTTGAAAATCTCAACGAGCTTGTTAATGCGGCCTCTGCGTTTGTCGCGGATCGGATTGATGCGCCTTACGAGGAACCACCCATTGATGGCTTTGGTGATGGCGACTTAACAGCTGACGAAATAGACCCTCTTGTCGATTTTCTTGCGCACGCCTCACTCGAAGCAGGCGACAACCAAGCAAGCGCTGGCGAAGATGCACTGCAATTAATGACGGTGCACGCAGCAAAAGGGCTTGAGTTTCATAGCGTTTTTATCAGCGGTTTAGAAGAAGGATTGTTCCCCCACGAAAACAGCATTAACGAGCACGGCGGGCTAGAAGAGGAACGAAGGCTGATGTACGTTGCTATGACCCGTGCGAAGCGTCGCCTCTACCTGTCTCACTCTCAAATGCGGATGCTTCATGGACAAACACGTTATAACATTGAGTCACGGTTTATTGACGAAATCCCTGAGCAATTGCTGAAGAAAATCAACCATGTCAAGACCAACCAACCGGCCCCACCATCTAAGAGTTATACACCGGCGATGCGCAGGCAGGAAGCTGCAGGGGGGTTTCGCATTGGGCAGCAAGTACGTCACGCTAAGTTTGGTGTCGGCGTCATTGTTCAAACAGAGGGTCAAGGTGGCGATGCGAGGCTGCAAGTAAACTTCCGTGAGAGCGGATTAAAGTGGCTCGCTCTCGAGTACGCAAAACTATCTGCCGCTTAACCAGACACGTCCACTCACGAATCCAAGGTTTGCGGGTGCGCTCGATGACTTTGCAAGATTCGTTTAAAAGGTTCGGGGTCATGCGCATGGGTTAGCTCTCCTGGGCGCGGCAAATGCAGGTCGTAGAGCCTAGAAACCCAAAACCTTAGTGCACCTGCTCGTAACATTGTTGGCCACACCTCGACCTCTGCCGGGGTGAACTGCCGAATGCTGGCATAGCCATCAAGAAGCGCACGCAAGTTTACATTGTCCATTGATCCGTCTTCCTTAATGCACCAATCATTCGCCGTTATTGCCACGTCATAGACCCAAGCATCTACACACGCAAAATAAAAATCAATGAACCCGCCTACTCGAGATTCATGGAATAACACATTATCTCGAAATAAATCACCATGTATGGGGCCCCTCGGAATTAACTGGGTCCCAAATTCGTGCTGATAGGCTAGCTCGCTCCGAAGCAACTCAGCATCACGTTCACCCAAAAAACTGTAAATCTCTTCAGATGCGCTGGCCCACCAAGTCTTTCCTCTCAAATTCTCAAGATGCCCTTCAAAAGATTGTCCAGCAAGATGCATGTGTGCGAGTTGCTCTCCTACTAAATGCGCATGTTTGCCAGTTGGTTTAGCCGTAGGCGAACCGGGAATACAGCTGACAATCGCTGCTGGCTTACCATTAAGCTCTCCTAAAAAACGATCGTCCAGCTTCTTGATGGGCGTGGGGGCGGGAACACCATGACTGCTCAGGTGCGCCATCAAATCCAGATAGAAAGGAAGCTCAGATGCGGTTAACTTTTCAAATAGCGTCAGCACAAAGACACCCTGATCGGTATCTAGAAAAAAATTGGTGTTTTCGATACCGGAGAGAATGCCGCGTAAATTAACGACCCTGCCAATCGAATAGTGTTGTTTCACCCACTGAGCGGCTTCTTCTAAACTAACTTTCGTAAAAACTGACATGATTTATGGCACAACGATATCTAAAAGAACTCTATTAAAGACCGCTATGTTACCGAAATTATCGGCTGAACAAGTCTGACATAATGTAGGCGGGCGCAATCACGAGCATTTACGGAACATTTTAATGAAAAAATTACTACTAATAGACGGCTCTTCCTACCTATATCGAGCCTTTCACGCCCTTCCTGATTTTCGCAACAAGGCAGATGAGCCCACAGGCGCTATATACGGCGTAATCAACATGCTCAAACGGGCTCGAAATGAAATCAACCCAGACTACATCGCCTGTATTTTTGATGCTAAAGGAAAAACGTTTCGTGATGAGATGTACTCCAAATACAAAGCCAATAGGCCCAGCATGCCCTCCGACTTAGCACTTCAAATCGAACCATTACACGCATGTATTGAGGCTATGGGCATTCCCATGTTAGTCATTCCTGGCGTCGAAGCAGACGATGTAATTGCCACCCTAACCAGAAAAGCACTGGAACAAAAACTCGCAACGCTCATTTCAACAGGTGATAAAGATATTGCTCAGCTGATTAAGCCAGGCGTCACCATCGTCAACACAATGACTGGTGAGACGCTTAACAGAGATGGCGTCAAAACAAAATTTGGTGTTTACCCAGAAAGAATGGTTGACTTTCAAAGCCTGGTTGGGGATTCGGTTGACAATGTTCCAGGGGTTGATAAGGTTGGCCCAAAAACGGCGGTCAAATGGCTGGATGAATATGGAGATCTCGACTCTATTATTGCGCACGCAGATAATATCGGCGGAAAAGTGGGAGAAAACCTGAGGCGGGCGATTGAGTGGCTCCCGACCACCAGAGAGCTGGTGACTTTAAGGGATGACGTTGATCTGAATACTGACGTTAAGGACCTTGCATACAAACCCGAAAAGAAAGACGTACTTGCCCATCTGTTTGAAAAACTTAACTTCAAACCGTGGCTTGCTGAATTAAATAACAACCAAAAAGGAACCTCAGAATCAACGACACCCTCCAATCTAAAAGCAGACATTCCCCGCGAATACGAGCTGGTCACATCAGTTGACGCCCTAAACGTCTGGATTAAACAAATAATCAGCTCAGACCTGACCGCAATTGATACCGAAACAACCGGGCTAGACACGATGCAAGACAGGTTAGTCGGCATTTCGCTATCCACAGAGCCTGGTCGAGGAGCTTACATACCCGTCGGGCATGATTATGTTGGTTGTCCAGATCAACTCGAGCTTACATTTGTCTTGGAAAAGCTCAGACCTTGGCTCGAAGATTCAAAACACAAGAAACTTGGTCAGAATCTAAAATTTGATTTGCACATATTCATGAATCACGGGATCCGGGTTCGCGGTATCGAGCACGATACCCTCCTCCAGTCCTACGTCTTAGAAAGTCATCGTAAACACAATATGGACAGTCTCGCATTACGACACCTTGGACTCAAAACCACCACTTACGATGAGGTGACCGGGAAAGGAGCAGCACGAATACCTTTCTCAAGCGTCGACTTAAAAGTTGCTAAGGACTACGCCGCAGAGGATGCCGACATCACATTACGGCTGCATCAACATTTTTGGCCTTTATTAGAAAAAGAGTCTGGACTAGTCGGTATCTACCGAGATATGGAACTGCCCGCAATGGAAGTGCTTTTTGAGATAGAACGTTTTGGCGTGTTGGTCGATAGCCAAGCGCTTAACGAGCAGACTAAGGATCTAGGAGAGAGAATCGAGGTCATTGAAAAAGAAGCCTTTGAGCTGTCTCTTATACACATCTGACGCTGCCGACGAATAGAGAGGTGTAGAT
>CAJXPC010000185.1 GCA_913057845.1 uncultured Pseudomonadota bacterium | reverse complement strand
GAGATGTAGAGAGGTCTCGTGGGCTCGGAGATGTGTATAAGAGACAGCCTGTAGATCTACACTATCCATTTATTTATCAATTTCTGATCTCGTTATTGTCAATCGTTTCTATAGTCATTAAGGACTTAAGATTATAAAAAAACCCCCAGTACTGACTGGGGGTTTCCGATCTTCTCGGATTCGAAATTTTACTTCCGAATCCGAATACAGCGTCATATTAGCCAGCTGCAACGTTCTCTGGAAGAGCAGGGAACGTACGTACACGCTTACCGATTGCAGCATGAATTGCGTTAGCAATTGCTGGAACGATAACCGCGGTTGCTGGTTCACCAAGACCGCCAGGAGCACCATCACTCTTAATAAAGTGAGTGTCCATGACTCTTGGTGTTTCATTGATACGAACGGCTCGATAACTATCAAAGTTATCTTGCTGAACGATACCATTTTTAACTGTAATCTCACTGAACATACCAGCACCTTGTCCAAAGTTGATAGAACCTTGAACCTGGGCTAAAGCTTGATCAGGGTGAATTAACGTACCACCGTCAACTACAGTCGTAACTTTATCAACAACCACATCCATCGACTCGTCAACAGATACTTCAGCCACGATACCCACGATAGAGTTGTAACCCTCCATCACTGCAATACCTTGACCTTTGCCTGCTGGCATCTTCTTGCCGAAGTTGGCTTTCTTACGAAGTTCTTCCAACACATTCTTCATTCTGGCGCCAACTGGAACACCAGCTGAAAGACCAGACCATGCGTGTTTGGTTGATCCCATATCGAGCATATCGATTCGGTACTGAATTGGATCAGCACCAGCATTCGTCGCTAGCTCATCAATGAAACATTCCAACGCAACGGCATTCAAGTTGTGCGACACACCACGCCAATAACCGACTTGAACTCCTGTGTCATGCATGACATAACTAAAGTTCATACCAGCGTCAGCCAAATATGGGAAGTTATCGATACCCTCAACTGCAAATGGGTCGATACCGTCCTTCACAATACTTGGGAACAAACGTGATGAAATTGAAGGACTGGTTGACTTGAATTTAAGCGCTGTAAGCTTTCCTTTCGCGTCTACACCAGCCGTGAACTTGAAAATACCACCTGGACGATATGAATCGTGAGTCATGTCATCTTCACGTGACCAAATCATCATGACTGGTTCCCCAGATGCCTTTGAGATTTCAGCAGCATCGATAGCGTAGTCAACCTCAACACGACGTCCGAAACCACCACCGAGGAAGGTTGTTTGAACTTCAACCTGCTCAGGCTTGAGGCCGGTAGCGCCAGCTACAACGTGAGGTACCAACTGCTGGAACTGAGTTGGTGTAATGATCAGAGCCTTGTCCGCAGTAACGTGTGCAAACGTATTCTGTGGCTCCAATGGAGAATGTGACTGGAATGGCAAACGATACTCTGCAGTAATCATATTTGCAGCCTGCGCCAAACCTTGATCAGCATCGCCACTTTCACGGAACACAGCGCCTGCACTGTTTGATGCATCTTCCATCTTTGACCAGAGACTGGTCATATCCAAATCTGCATTTGGACCCGCATCCCACTGAGGATCAAGAAGAGCGACAGCCTTCTTAGCAGTCCAGTAGTCTTTAGCCACTACTGCAACACCGCGGCTGTACTGAACCACTGAATGAACGCCTGGCATGTTTTTTGCACGCGTATCGTCATAAGAAATTAAGCTTCCACCCATCATTGGCGCCATCGCAACTGCTGCGTACTTCATGCCTGGGATGCGTGTGTCAATTCCAAATCCAGCGGTACCACGAACTTTCATAGCCGTATCAAGACGCTTTTGCTTGGTGTTACCAACGACCTTAAACTGGCTAGCTGGCTTCAATGGCACTTCTTTCGGCACTTCCATCGTTGAAGCTTTCGCTGCGACTGAACCGTAAGTTGCCTTCTTGCCACCAGGGCCTTTAATCATGCCATTAGCAGCGCTACACTTGCTTGCGTCGACACCCCAGTTGTCAGCTGCCGCAGCAACCAACATCATACGAGCTGATGCACCAGCCTTACGTAGTTTTTCCCACGCATCACGAACTGCTGTTGAACCACCAGTAAGCTGTCCACCAAGGAGTGAGTTAATGTAAACCTCAGCTGGTGGGGCAAACTCTACTTTAATAGCGTTCACATCAACCTCAAGTTCCTCTGCAATGAGCATTGGCATTGAGGTGTAAACGCCCTGACCCATTTCTGAACGAGCAACCATGATGGTCACTGTGTTATCAGCGGCAATTTTTACCCAAGCGTTTGGGCTACCACCATCAGCAGCTTGTGCCATGCGTGCAGCTGGCAAGTAGAATGCCAACGCTAAACCACCGGCAGCAGATCCGCTGACTTTCAGAAAGTCACGACGAGCTTCATTTTTTACAATTATTTCCATGTCTAGATTCCTCCCTCGTTAGGACATCTTCGCCGCGGCTTTAATAGCAGCGCGGATTCGAGGATAAGTGCCACATCGGCAAAGATTGCCCGACATGAACGCATCAATATCATCGTCTGAAGGATTTTTGTTCGTAGACAAAAGCGCTGAGGCAGACATCATTTGCCCCGGCTGACAATATCCACACTGAGGAACATCTAATGCTTCCCATGCACGCTGGACTTTATGATTTCCACCCAAACCTTCGATGGTTGTCACGTCTTGACCAGCTATGGAACCTATCTGTGTTTGACAGGAACGCACCGCACGTCCGTTTAGATGAACTGTACACGCACCACATAGAGCTTTTCCACAACCGAATTTCGTGCCCGTGTATCCGAGCGTGTCGCGAAGTACCCACAGTAATGGTGTATCCGCAGAGACGCTAACCGTCTCGCTTTTACCATTTACTTTGAAGCTTACTTTCATATTAAAACTCCCCCTTTCAGAGCTTAACAATTTGTTAAAAATGTAACTGCTATAAATACGTTACCCGGTAAAAATACATGATAACCAGTATGTTTTCAAGCCTACCGGATGAACTTCTCATGGATATTTTAGAGGCTCCGTTAGCAAAGCAATTGTTGCGGTTGCATAAACTTTAGGTAACGACTCTATCTGAGAGCCTATGCGTATCTCAGCAATTCTAACTGGCCACAATAAGAGAAAGGCTTTCCTTGCAGTCTTAGGGTTACCCTAAGAGGATATTGCGACGCAACATAAAATTCCTTAGTGGCATAGAAAACAACGTATGCATCGCATCACTTAAATTTATAACGCCTTGTAACTTAGGTAACGCCATTCGGGGTGTCTAAATTAAGATGATGGTGAATTAATTGACAAAAAACAGCTAAAACTAAGACTTCCACACCGCCGAACATCTGTAAAGAGAGCTACAAATTTTGCACATTTGTCACACAAAAAAAATCCCCAGCAGCGCTAGGGATTTTTCAATGCCTCAGAAAATATATCAATCACATATATTTTTTTAACTCGAGTCTGGCCACCTGAGCGCGATGCACCTCATCTGGACCATCAGCCAAACGCATCGAACGATTCCAAGCCCACATAAACGCCAGAGGGAAATCTTGACAAACCCCACCTCCACCATGCGCTTGAATTGCCCAATCCATAATTTTTTGCGCCATGTTGGGCGCAATCACTTTGATCATCCCTATTTCTTTTTTGGCTTCTTTATTTCCCACAGTATCCATCATATGCGCGGCCTTCAAAGTTAATAACCGAGCTTGGTCAATCATTATTCGAGACTCAGCAATGCGCTCATGCCAAACTGACTGTTGAGACACCGGCTTCCCAAAAGCCACTCGGGAATTAAGGCGACGTATCATAAATTCTAACGCCCGCTCAGCTTGACCAATAATTCTCATGCAATGATGAATACGCCCAGGTCCCAAACGACCTTGCGCAATTTCAAATCCGCGCCCTTCTCCCAGAAGAATATTTGAGGCTGGCACTCGAACGTTTTGCAAAGACACTTCCATGTGACCATGTGGCGCGTCGTCATAACCGAAAACAGTCAAAGCTCTCTCAACCTTGACACCTGGCGTCGCCGTTGGAACCACGATCATCGACTGCTGCTTATGCCGGTCAGCCCCATCAGGGTCAGTCTTGCCCATCACAATTAAAACCTTGCATCTTGGATCACCAGCGCCCGAAGACCACCACTTGCGACCGTTAATCACGTAGTCGTCACCATCACGCTCAATAACGCACTCAATATTCGTCGCATCGGAAGAAGCAACCGCCGGCTCAGTCATTAAAAATGCTGATCTAATTTTTCCTTCAAGCAACGGTT
>CAJXPC010000184.1 GCA_913057845.1 uncultured Pseudomonadota bacterium | reverse complement strand
TATTCGTCGGCAGCGTCAGATGTGTATAAGAGACAGGGGCAATGCCATTGGAAACCCTTTACGAACGTTTGAATTCTGAGCTTAGCGCTAAGCGTTAGCTCTATTTTGTAGTTAAATTAATTTAGGAGGTTTAACCCATAGCTCGAGAAAAAGAAGCCCGAATTAATGAGGAGATTACGGCGCCTCAAATTAGACTGGTAGGTATCGAAGGAGAACCCATCGGAGTTATGGAAATTAGTCAGGCGCTTGCGAAGGCAGAAGAGGCTGAAATAGATCTCGTTGAGATAGCCCCTACTGCAATGCCGCCGGTGTGTCGTTTGATGGACTATGGAAAGTTCAAATATAACGAGCAAAAAAAGAAGCAGGATGCCAAGGCTAAGCAAAAACAAATACAGGTTAAGGAGATAAAATTTAGACCTGGAACGGATGATGGTGATTATCAAATCAAGCTTCGGAATCTAATTCGGTTCTTAACTGAGGGTGACAAAACCAAGGTGACATTACGTTTTAGAGGTCGTGAAATGGCGCACCAGAATCTTGGAGCGAAACTCTTGCAGAGAGTTAGAGATGACCTAGCGGATCATGGGCAAGTTGAGCAGTTTCCGAAAATGGAAGGCAGGCAAATGGTCATGGTGGTTGCTCCGCTAAAACCGGAGGAGAAGCTAAAGCGTCAGAAAATGAAGGCGGACGCGTTAGAGAGCGAGAAGCTAGAGAAATCGTTATAATTCGTCACCCGAGCTAATTAGCTCGGGTAAGAAGTTTTAAAACAAGGGATTGCAGGTTTAACAAGTACCCGTTAGTAGGGTCGCCTGACTGTCTTAAAAAAAGGGGGCTTAAATGCCAAAAATGAAAACCAAAAGAGGCGCAGCTAAGCGTTTCAAGGTCGGTGGTACTGGCCGGATCAAGAGAACTCAGGCTAATCTGAGGCACATCCTGACGAAGAAAACGACGAAACGGAAGCGCCATCTGCGCGGTACTGTTTCCGTGGCTGCTGGTGATCAAGCAGCTATTCGCGCAATGCTTCCGTACGCATAAAGGAGAGTCGAGATGCCAAGAGTTAAAAGAGGTGTAGTCGCCAAAGCGCGACACAAAAAAGTATTAGAGCAAGCGAAAGGTTTTCGCGGGCGAAGAAAGAACGTTTATCGAGTAGCGAAACAAGCTGTCATGAAGGCGGGGCAGTACGCGTATCGTGACAGACGAACGAAGAAACGAGAGTTTAGAGCGCTTTGGATCATACGTATCAATGCTGCTGCTCGTTTGTGTGGATTAACCTATAGCACTTTAATTAATGGGTTGAAGAAGGCCTCAATTGAAGTCGATCGTAAAGTGCTTGCAGATGTCGCGTACCACGATCCAGTTGCGTTTGAAAAGATAGCGGAACAAGCGCGTAGCGGTCTAGCCTCCTAGGTATTGATTGGAGAATAAAGGAGGCCAAGTTGGCCTCCTTTTTTGTTTGTGAAAGTGCCCATGCAAGAATTAGAAAATATAGTTACTGACGCAGAGCATGCTTTTCAAGCAGTCAAGACTCTGCCTGAACTTGATCAGGTAAAGGCTCGGTTTTTGGGTAAGCAAGGAGTGTTGTCGGAACTCAGAAAAGGTTTAGCGAAAGTTTCTGCTGAGGAGCGTCCCATCCTTGGTGCTAAATTTAATACACTCAAGACAGAATTAGAAAGCCTTTTAGAGCGCCGAAAAAATGACATCAAAACTCAGGCGCTGCAAGAACGCCTTGATAACGAAAAAATTGATGTCACGCTACCTGGTCGTAAACAATCTTTAGGTGGGTTGCACCCAGTCACGCGAACGCTAAACCGTGTGACGGACTTATTTTCCACAATGGGATTCAGTGTGGAGAGTGGTCCTGAGATCGAGAATGACTATTACAATTTCACGTCATTGAATCAGCCTGAGGATCATCCCGCTCGTTCGATGCACGATACGTTTTACCTAGAGGGTGAGCAGCACTTATTGAGAACCCATACCTCACCTATTCAGATTCGGTACATGGAACAGAATGAGCCACCTATTCGTATAGTGGCTCCAGGTAGAGTGTATCGCGTTGACTCCGACGCAACCCATTCACCCATGTTCCACCAAATTGAAGGGTTATGGATTGATGATAGGGCGACCTTTGCGGATTTAAAAGGTACGGTTCGAGAATTCTTAAGGCGATTTTTTGAGAATGATGATTTAGAAGTGCGCTTTCGACCATCATATTTTCCATTCACTGAGCCTTCAGCAGAGATTGATATGACATTTAAAGACGGCTGGTTGGAAATAGGTGGTTGTGGAATGGTTCATCCAAAGGTGCTTCGTAACGTGAATATTGACACCGAACGGTTTCAAGGATTTGCCTTTGGTATGGGTCTAGATCGCCTAGCTATGCTGCGCTATGGTGTGACAGACTTACGTCTTTTCTTCGAAAATGATTTGCGGTTTTTATCGCAGTTCTCCGAGTAACGTAAAGAGAATCTGTTATGAAATTTTCAGAAAATTGGTTGCGGTCTGCTTGCCCTACAACGCTTACGACTGATGAGCTATCTAATGCGTTGACTATGGCAGGACTAGAGGTGGAGTCAGTTGATCCTGTCTCAAAAAACTTAAATGGTGTAGTTGTCGGGCTTATTACAAAAACTAGGCCACATCCTAATGCTGACAAATTAAAAATATGTGACGTCGATGTCGGCGAGTCTGAACCGTTGCAAATTGTCTGTGGTGCACCTAATGCGGCAGAGGGTATGAAAGTGCCAACGGCATTGGTTAATGCTCAGTTGCCCAATGGGCTAGTAATTAAGCGCGCAAAACTCAGGGGTGAGTTATCTTTAGGGATGCTTTGCTCGGGGCGTGAACTAGAACTCGCCGATGATGATTCTGGTTTGATGTCACTGGCGAATGATTTGACCGTTGGTTCAGATATTCGAGATGTGTATGACTTAAATGACAATGTGTTTACGTTAAAGTTGACCGCGAATAGAGGTGATTGCTTATCCATTATGGGTATCGCGAGAGAGTTGCAAGCGATCAGCGGTGTTGCTGCTCAGCACCCAGAAGTGGAGGAGTTAAATTCGATTAAGCCGAAAGACCTTTCGGTCAATATCTCAGATGAAAAGGCATGCCCTTTATATCTAGGGTTAACCATGCGCGGTGTGAATTCTAGTGTTAAGACACCACCCCATATTTTGCAAAAATTAGAGCGGTCTGGTATCCGAGCGATCAGTGCGATCGTTGATTTAACAAATTATGTGATGTTGGAACTTGGTCAACCGATGCATGCGTTCGACCGAGATAAACTTAAAGGCAATATTTCGGTAAGGCACGGCCGAGTTGCTGAGACTTTGGATTTACTCAATGGGCAGCAATTAAAAATTTCTGAAGATATGCTGCTGATCGCGGACGAGTCAGGCCCTGTAGCGCTGGCTGGAATTATGGGTGGAGAGCCTACGGCTGTTGATGAGAACACGACAAATATTTTTCTTGAGGCTGCGGTGTTTTCCACGCACTCGGTCGCTGGAAAGTGGCGCTCACTTGGTTTTTCAACAGACGCACTCCATCGATTCGAGCGTGGAGTAGATCCGCAAGGATCCAGACGCGCATTATGGCGCTTAGCAAATCTAATTAGTCAAATTTGCGGTGGTAGTGTTGAAGCTTTGG
This sequence comes from uncultured Pseudomonadota bacterium, assembly GCA_913057845.1. GTDB lineage: Bacteria > Pseudomonadota > Gammaproteobacteria > Burkholderiales > Eutrophovitaceae > Eutrophovita. The sequence continues at coordinate 634 of CAJXPC010000184.1, read as the reverse complement.
CAGAGGCAGGTTCTAGTTTTGTTGATAAACCAGCTATAGTTTTTCGACCAGAACGTGTGCGGCGGTTGATTGGTATCGACATTGCCGTTTCGCGAATCAAACAAATCTTAGAGCGGTTAGACATGAGTGTGTCCTCTGACGGTGATACCTTTTTAGTCGTGCCGCCCAGCTATCGGTTTGATCTTGAGTTAGAGGAAGACCTTATCGAGGAAGTGGTTCGCATCGAGGGCTTTCATAAACTACCCAGCACTTTGCCGCTGTCTGAAGCATCGATGATGACTAGTAGTGAGCGCCCAGATTGGAATGAGCGATTCAAAAGATCTTTGGTTCAGCAAGGTTATCAGGAGGTCATTACTTATAGTTTTGTGGATCAGCCTCTTGAGGATGATTTCAGCGTAGCGCCTGGAGTAATCCGACTTGCTAATCCTATTGCTGAACAATATTCAGTGATGCGTACGAACCTGTTGGGGAGTCTTGCGTTAGTGTCGCAAAGAAATATAAATCACCGTATCGATCGGGTGCGTATTTTTGAAAGTAGTTTGTGTTTTGAACGGAGTCAGTCTGGTGAGATCATTCAGCATAGAATCTGTCTCTTATACACATCTGACGCTGCCGACGAATAGAGAGGTGTAGA
>CAJXPC010000183.1 GCA_913057845.1 uncultured Pseudomonadota bacterium | reverse complement strand
GAGAGGTCTCGTGGGCTCGGAGATGTGTATAAGAGACAGTACTCATACTCCTGGGCGTGGGAACAATCGTAGCAGCTGACTATATCGTCCATTTCTAAAGACATACATATAGACCGCTTCAATACGGACCACACGAGTTAAAAATATGTTTACTCTTAACATATTCCTTCTCCAGACCTTCAGTAAACCCAAGTATCCACAACGAATGGAAGTTGGTGGCCAGTTTGGCATGAATGGTAAAAACAACTGTCGGGTAAGAACATAAAAATACGGAAATTGGTCAGTAATCCACAATTTAAACCTTTAAGTTCTCCGCCAGGCGAATACGTTAACCGTTAAACGGTCGTTTAGTCGCTCCAGAGCAGCGCTCGCCGCTCTCATCATCTATCACGCATCCAATGAAGCGGCATTTGTACCGGTGCAAACATTTCTATTGATGATGAGCGCCAAATGTTTTACACCACTATTTAAAGAAATCAGATAGCCTGCAGCATGATCTAGACAAAGAGCATTAAGGCTTGAGAGGCAAGATTTTGTATATTATGTTTTCTGGATTATGATGACCTTTAATAATGAATGCACACCCTGGATCAGAACAACTCATTAACGAAGTTGACTCGAGGTTAGATCAGATGGCGTCAGAAGAAAGATTAATTAAGAAGTATCCAAACCGTCGCTTGTATGACACAGCGACGAGTGCCTACATCACACTCTCCGATGTGAAGCAATTGGTCGTGGAAAGGTGCTTATTTAGGGTAATTGATGCAAAAACGGGAGATGATTTAACTCGTGCTATTCTGCTGCAAATAATCACAGAAGAAGAATCGAATGGTTCACCTATATTTTCATCGCAAATGCTCTATCAAATCATTCAATTTTACGGTGACGCATTTCAGCAAATGATGAGCTGTTATCTTGAAAAAAACATTGAAACCTTCGTTGAAATTCAAAATAACTTACAAAATCCAACAAAAGGATCCAATGGAAATAATAATGGAACCATGTCTGACCCAAGCACCTATAGCCAATTCATCAGTATGCAAGGACCCGCGATACAGGGTTTAATGACGAATTATCTTGAGCAGAATGCGAAGAATTTCGTCTCGATGCAGCAACAAATGCAGAAACAATCCAACAACATGTTGGGAAGCTTACCTTTCCCACCAAAAAGCTCACCTTCTAAGGATTAAAGACTCCAACTGAATCATCATTTAGTAGCGGACTATTTATCCATTCATTCACGCATTCTCAGAGCATTTAGGTCAATATAACGTGTCAGCACAGGCTACTAGATCTGTAGGTTTTATCTCGCTCGGTTGCCCTAAAGCGACCGTAGACTCAGAGCGTATCTTATCGTCGCTGCGCGCAGACGGCTACGACATCAGTCCAAACTATGACAAGGCGGATGTCGTTATAGTCAATACATGTGGCTTTATCGATGAAGCAATCACAGAGTCTTTGGATGCGATTGGTGAGGCTCTAAATGAGAACGGTAAAGTTATCGTCACCGGCTGCTTGGGAGCAAAATCAAGTTTAATTCGCGACAAATTTCCTTCAGTAATTGCCGTCACTGGGCCGCAAGAAACCGACGAAGTTATGTCTGCAGTTCGTTCTAACTTTCCCTTAATCCATAATCCACATTTTAACCTCACACCCAGGCAGGACGTTCGGCTAACACCACGTCATTACGCTTACCTAAAGATCTCCGAGGGTTGTAACCACAAGTGTACGTTCTGCATTATTCCTTCGATGAGAGGTAAACTCGTCAGCAGACCGATTGGAAGCATTCTAGAAGAAGCGAGTGCACTAGTTAAGTCTGGTGTGCGTGAACTACTGGTTATATCTCAAGACACAAGCGCATTCGGCGTTGATCAAAAATATCGCATGGACTTTTGGAATGGAAAGCCAGTTAAAACCAGACTTTTAGAACTGACAAAAGAATTGGGACAATTAGGGGCTTGGGTACGATTGCATTATGTTTACCCATATCCAAATGTAGATGACCTTATTCCCTTGATGAGTGAGGGCATCATTCTCCCCTATCTAGACATTCCCTTTCAGCACGCGTCGCATCGCATTCTGAAACTTATGAAAAGACCAGCGAGTTCAGAAAATGTATTGAATCGCATTAATGCCTGGCGTTCAATATGTCCAGATATAGCGATCAGAAGCACCTTTATTGTTGGATTCCCGGGGGAGACCGAAACAGAGTTTCAAGAGCTGCTTGATTTTCTAACTGAGGCTAATCTGGATCGCGTAGGATGCTTTGAGTACTCTCCCGTCGAAGGCGCAACGGCAAATTTATTAAATGAAACAAGTGTTCCCGATGAGGTTAAAAGTGAGCGTAAAGCACGCCTAATGGAACATCAACACAAAATTAGCTCGCAGCGCCTCAGAGAAAAAATAGGCACTCAACAAACTATACTAATCGATGAAATGTGCGCCGACAATGTGGCGATTGGTAGAACCCAATACGATGCCCCCGAGATTGATGGGAAGGTCATCATTCGTAACGCCCCGCAACTTGAAGCTGGCGATATTGTCAAAGCCATCATTACAGACTCTGATGATCACGATCTTTTCGCACGTGCTTAAACCTAAAGAGTGCTCGGCCGATTAATTAAACAATTTATAGCTAAAATCTATATCCGCGTTGTCGCCTTTTGGCTTGCACTCAAAGACAAACAACTACCAGCAGCAGCAATAATTTTAACGGTACTGATGGTTTCATACGCGCTCGCGCCCATCGATCTTATTCCAGACTTCATTCCCATCATTGGCTACTTAGATGAACTTGTCATTATTCCTGCCTTACTTTACTTGATCAATGCCATAACGAAAAAAAGCATTACGGAAAAGTATATGGGTATCGCCATTCATCATATAAAAAATCAGAGCAAACCCACCTTTACTTTAGGGACCATTGTTGTAGTTTTAAGTTGGGTTTTAATCTCGATTATCGTGGCTTTCATGATGAAATAATTTATCACGTCAATTTAAGGAATGATGTGACTTCACTCAGATCTTGAGTCCGCTTCATAGGCGGTAAACTTTTCCAGATCTTCTTCCCATAAGGTTTAGATAATAATCTAGGATCACAAATGATAAGCACACCCAAATCTGTCTCATCCCGAATTAACCGACCGGCTCCCTGCTTCAAAGAAATAACCGTCTCTGGAACTTGATAGTCCATAAATGGGTTTCCCCCTTGACTGCGCAAGTAGTTAATGCGACCAGCTGTTACGGGATCATCAGGAACAGAAAATGGTAGCTTATCGATAATCACAAGCACCAAACCCTCACCACGCACATCAACACCCTCCCAAAACGAATGACTGCCCAGCAATACGGCGTGCTTCAGAGTTTTAAAACGATTTAAAAGCTCAAACTTAGACCCATCGCCCTGGAGAAGCAACGGTATGTCAATACCACGCTCAGCTAAGCATTTTGATAACTGATCGCGAGCAGCACGCATCGCTGCCAAGCTTGTGAAAAGCATCATACAACGTCCATTTGAAGCGATAATTGCTTCGAGACTCTCCTCAACAACTCGGCTACCGTAAGATGGATGTGATGGCTCTGGCATGTTTTGTGGGACATACAACAGACTGTTCTTTGGGTAGTCAAAAGGGCTGTCCCAACTAAGGAATTCTGCTTCTTCAAGACCCAACTGATGGGTAAAATAAGTGGCATCCCCTGACACAGAAAGCGTTGCCGAAGTGAATACCCAACTGCGCTTTATATCGCTCACAACAGACCTAAATGCCTCTGAAACATTGATGGGTGTTAGGTGCATTCGTACCGATTGAATGTTCGCGTCGAACCAACGAATCACGCTATGGTCCTCATTTTTACTCCACGTTCTCAGAAACGAATCAACTTCCAGCAAACGCTCTCGACACCTTTGGAGCTCAAGATTAACCGATGTAACTTGAATAATGGCCTCAGCCAATTCAGTGCCAATGCCAGATAGCGAACTGGCTGCTTCTAACGCATTGGAAAACTTACCTTGATCTCTAAGGTCATATCGCCCCTTCGCCCCTTCGAAAGACAATCTTAGATCTCGTATTCCTTTTTCAAAACAATCAATCATGTCATCTATGGCTACTACGCTGTCCTCCAAAATAACGTATCCATACCTGAGGTCGCGAAGAAGCTCGTTGAGTTGACTGGTGCTAACACTAGAACCAAAGAATTGAGTCGCGACATCAGCAACCTGATGAGCTTCGTCAAAAATGACAACATCACACTCTGGCAATAACTCACCAAACCCATCTTGCTTGAGCGCTAGATC
>CAJXPC010000182.1 GCA_913057845.1 uncultured Pseudomonadota bacterium | reverse complement strand
TACGAGATGTAGAGAGGTCTCGTGGGCTCGGAGATGTGTATAAGAGACAGTGCGATGTCTGGTTGCTTGCTCCAAACGTTGTTACGTAACCCACTCGCAGATCCTTATATTTTTGGCATTTCCAGTGGCGCGTCTCTGGGCGTCCTTGGGGCGCTGGTGTTTGCGGTACCCACTTATTCAATCCCGTTTGGATTTCTCGGGGCGGGATTAGTGATTGTGCTGGTCGCCCTAATCGCACGCAGGGGTGCTGATTGGAATCCTTATCGATTGATTCTGACGGGAGTGATGGTGTCGGCGGGCTTAAACGCGTTGATCAGTTTGATTCTTGTACTGTCTCCGCCAAACATGATGAAAGGTATGATTTTCTGGATGATGGGAGATTTGACCTACGCCCAACCTCGGGTTTGGGCTGGTGCGCTTGCAATATTAATTATCGTTTTTGGCGTTTTTTTTGGACGAGCTCTTGACGCTATGTCCCTTGGACCTGAACGCGCGTTAGCCATCGGTGTCTCTGTAAAACGACTGGAATATGTTGTCTATCTTTTGGCCTCATTAGCAGCCGTCGCAGTTGTGGTTGAGGGCGGGGCAATTGGTTTTGTTGGTCTTGTGGTGCCGCATATGATTCGCATGACTGGCGTGTGGTCTCATCGATATTTAATTCCGATGTCGGCTTGTGTGGGTGGCGCCATGGTGGTCGTTGCAGACACCCTAGCACGCTCTGTTTGGGCACCGGTTCAATTACCTGTGGGTGTTATGACCGCATTGATAGGGGTGCCGATCCTCATTTACTTATTGAATAAACGCAGTGATGTTAGAAACTAGGGACCTTTCAGTGATTATTGGTGGCAGGGTGCTTTTGAGCGGGCTGTCTTTGGTTCTAGGTTTGGGTGAGAACTGGGCAATATTGGGTGCTAACGGGACAGGTAAATCATCTTTGTTGCGACTCTTAGCAGGCATTGAAAACCCGTTGAAGGGACAGGTTCTAGCCGATGGTATTGCGACGACTGCGTTTTCGAAAAAATCCTTAGCGAGGCAGATCGGCTTACTTCCTCAATTTGAAGAGGATCATTATTGGGGATGCGTAGAGGAGTATGTTGGTTTAGGACGTTTTTCTCATTCGGCAGGGTTGTGGGCTAAGTCTCATGATGATCAAATAATGACCCAAAGGGCGCTGGAAAATTTTGAAATTAAGGATTTGAGTAACCGCGAATATCGAAGTTTGTCTGGTGGTGAGCGGCAGCGCGCGCGTTTAGCAAGTTTAATGGCACAAGATCCAAAATTATTTCTTTGGGATGAGCCACTTGAAAATTTAGATTATTCGGGACAGATGAAGTTTTTATCTTGGGTGTGCGACCTGACTCGAAAGAACAATAGAGCATCGATGATGGTAATACACGACATTAATCTGTTGAGCCGTTTTTTTACGCATACCCTGATGATATTTGCGGATGGATCTCATCTCGCTGGCGCGTGCAGTGAAACACTGACCCTGAGTAATTTGGAGATCTTATATCAGACTCGATTTGATCAGGTGATGCATGATGGTGCGAGGCTCTTTGTTCCTAGCGTCTGAAAGGGTGTACGCTATAATCCCCGCGCAAACATTATGGTTAACGTGACGAGATACAAAGCATGAATCAATGATAAAGCGTTTAATTGGTAGGCTCATGGGGCAGCAGCCAAAGAAATCGAGTCGCCCCCTTCGTATTCCTTTTGAGGGACACGACATCGATATTCGAAAAATTAGTCCTTGTGCTACTCGGATAATCTCAACGTTGAATCAAAGTGGCCATGAGGCTTATGTTGTCGGTGGTGCTGTCCGAGACTTGTTGTTGGATTTCACACCTAAAGATTTCGATGTGGTGACAGACGCGACGCCTGAGCAAGTCAGGAGAGTATTTAGGAATTCTCGAATCATTGGTCGTCGATTTAGATTGGTGCATGTGTACTGTGGGGGTGACTTAGTTGAAGTGTCCACGTTTCGAGCGCCCCATGAGACGGCAGATACACAAGATCGCAAAGGTCGTGTGTTACGTGACAATACATTTGGTTCAATCAATGAGGATGCAATCCGGCGTGATTTCACCGTCAACGCACTTTTCTATGACATGCGTACAGAAGAGGTTTTAGATTTTTGTGGGGGTTATGAAGACACGAGGCAGAGTGTGCTTCGAATTATTGGGGCTCCTATGCAGCGGTATCGGGAGGATCCGGTGCGGATGCTGCGTGCGATCAGGCTGTCTGAGAAGCTTGGTTTAACCATTGAATCAAAAACGAAGGCCCCGTTCAAAAAGCTGGCTGGGCTTTTGGGTGATGTGCCTACCGCTCGGCTATATGATGAGTTTATAAAAATAATAAAAAGTGGATCTTCGGCTTCTGCTGTGGAGCAAATTGTGGCTCACGGTTTTCATGCGGCTTTATTTAAAAAGCTGGGCAAGATTGCAGAAAAGTCGAAAGAGGGAGAATTTTTGCAATTGGTTTTCCGAAAAACTGATGAACGAATTAATAGTGAAAAATCGATTTCTCCTGCCTTTTTGTTTGCGGCGATTCTTTGGTCTGATGTGAAAGTAAAGTGGAATTATATTGAGGGAGACGCTAAATATATGGGCACTCTCGCACGATCAATAGATGATGTTTGTGACGGTATGGGGCAAACGTTTATTCCTAAAAGACTGATCGCTGACGTTAGAGACATTTGGTATCTCCAAGGTCGTCTTCTGGCTCGCCGAGGTAAGAAGCCGGCTCAGACTTTGCGGCATGCAAGGTTCCGTGCCGGTTATGATTTTTTGGAGCTCAGAGGTTTTGCTGGAGAGGTCGCAGAGGATTTGGTGGAGTGGTGGCGACAGTTTCAGGAGATTCCACTAGAAGATCAAGAGGCATGGTTAGAACGTAATAATGCGGGTGGCTCAACTGGGACGAAAAAACGTGCGCGACGTCGACCGAGAAAAAAGCCGAGTGCTGATATCACTGCTATAGACGAATGAAGGATGAGGGCTTTAGCGAGATTGCATTTATTGGTTTGGGTTCAAACTTAGGGGACCCTTCGCAAAATGTGCGTGATGCGTTGAATAAGATCAGCAGCCTGCAGCACGTCGAATTGATTACCGCATCGTCTTTTTATAAATCGGATCCTATCGGAATAGTTGACCAACCGGAATTTGTGAATGCGGTATGCAAAGTGTCGGTCAGCATAGGCCCGGAAGCCTTACTTCGGTCTTTGCTGAATATCGAGACAATTTTTGGTCGAGTGAGAACGGTTCGAAATGGACCTCGAATTATTGATTTAGACGTGCTCTTGTTTGGTGAGGTGAGGTATTCGTCCTCTGATATCTGCATCCCACACCCTAGAATGTTTGAACGGGCTTTTGTCTTAAAGCCATTATTAGAAATTGCTCCGGAAATAGCTCTTTCTAAGAATTTTGTTTTATCGAAGTCTAGCGAGCTTCTAGGGGATAATTCTGTGACGAAAATATAAATAATCACGATCCTAGCTCGTCAATTCGGCGCTCTAAAAATATAATTTTTTAACAAATATATAACCCTTCCTGATTCTGATGAGTAGATGATTGAGTGATGTATTCGGTTATGTTTCACTGTGTTTTTAAGTTAAAAAACATCGTAACTAGTAGAATCTTGAAAGTTGGATTAATGGACGCTAAAAAATTAATCTAAATCGTAAATAGGCTAGATGGTTAAGTACCATTGGCCGCAGTCAAAAACTGTGAGGGAGTGATGATGGCGAAAGTAACAATTTCAACGCTGCAAAAAATGCGTTCTGAAAATGATCCGATTACGATGGTGACGTGTACCGATGCTAGTTTTGCGGGCATGTTGGATATTGCGGAAGTTGATATGTTCTTGGTTGGGGATTCGTTGGGCATGGTGGTGCAAGGCGATAATTCTACTTTGGGCGTGACTATGGACGATATGGCGTACCACACCAGATGTGTAGCCAAGGGCACGAGTCGTGGATTGATTGTTGGAGATTTGCCTTTTGGGAGTTATCAGCGAAACCCAGAGCAGGCATTCGATAATGCGGTTGAGCTGATGGCTGCGGGCGCTCACATGGTCAAACTCGAAGGCGGGGTGATTATGGCGGAAACTGTTAATTTTGTAGTGGAGCGCGGTATTCCTGTTTTTGGGCATATCGGATTAACCCCTCAATCTGTTCACGCGCTTGGCGGTTTTAAGGTACAAGGGAAGACTGACGAGGCCATTGGTGAGTTGGTTGATGCGGCGAAGGCATTAGAGGCTGCAGCTGTCTCTTATACACATCTGACGCTGCCGACGAATAGAGAGGTGTA
>CAJXPC010000181.1 GCA_913057845.1 uncultured Pseudomonadota bacterium | reverse complement strand
AGCGTCAGATGTGTATAAGAGACAGGGTTTGAACCTCAGGGCAATTTTTTTCAGAAAAAAAGAAGGTCGTTGCCCCAATATCTGAGTGAAAGGCTGATGCAGTTTGTTGTTTTAAATTGGGTTGTGAAGCCTTCCACCCAAATCGACCAATTACGACGTCTTCCGTCTCCAAGTCGATAACATAGTTCGGTCGCCCTGATAGCCCTCCCTCTTTTTGCTCAGCGACAATATTTAGTAAAGACGCATCGGGAACCCATTCTAAAAGACCCAGCCCGATCACTTGTGGGGCGATCCTCATGGACGTAAGAGTCGCGTCATTTATGTCACCAAAGTTAAGGTTTCTTATGTCGATTAAAGGTCGCTTAAGCGCAACAGTAGTTTTATCGGGATATTCAAAAATACTCACTTCATAAGTAACTGTCGCGCCACCTTCTATGGGCACACGATTCTCAGCTGCCCTATTTTGCAATTGATCGCCATACCATGGGTGAGAAGGCAAGACGACGCCGTCAAGTCGACGATACCCAAGCTTAATCACACTGCCGTTTTCTACCGTTGCTCCATCAGCAACAGGTCGTGCTCGACTGTTGTTAGGGTGACACCCCGCACAATTAGCTTCATTAAATGTTGGGCCTAACCCCCAAATTCCAGGTGCAGGCGCAAGCACCCACAACTCATTAAATTGTTCATGGCCTTTTATAAACTTCTTACCTAATTTAGCCGTTAACGCGGCGTACGGCATTGTGAACGATAATTCACCGGTCTCAGTGGTGGTTAATAACCCACCGGAATTCTCTAGACCCTGAGGACTGGCATCGCTGTAAGCGTGCTGACTCACACAGAGAAGAGCCGCCGCAAACCATAATTTTTTTTTGGTCTTAAGCGCGTCGAGCATCAGTGGTCGTGGTCATCATCTTCCCAGGGGCTGTGTTTGACTTCCTCAGGCATCCAAATCGACTGATATACTTTTTGTAATTCATTTTCCCGAGCAATTTCCTCTGCGTCCGACATCTTGGCATATTTTGCTTCTGTTGGACTTGTGTGATTGCGTGTGTTCAAACTGGGCGCAGAAATGACCTTCCTGAGCTCGCCCTTGCAGCCCCGACAGCCTGACGGACCAGCGTCACTCATCCCGTGCATGGTTTTATAAATTACTAGACATGAATCACAGGCGTATTCGTATGTTGGCACCCTATTTCCTTTTCGCAAAAAAAAAGTGTGCCCCCAGAAAGGGGCACACCAAACCTTCGTTGATACAACTTAAGCGTATGCCTTGCTAGCTACAATGTCAGCCTTTGCAGTCATTGCTTTTTGCTTATCAATATTCCAGATTCTGGCCGCATTTTCACCTAGGACTTTACGTCTAATTTCAGGCGTAATCTTAGGATATCCATGTCCCTCTACGAGTTCATCAGGGATTTGGAAGTTTCTGAATGCTTCGATTTGCCACTGTGGGTTACCCCAAAGAAGTGAATCCGTACCCCAAAGAACATAGTCTGGACCAATATCACGGAGGAGTGTGCCGATTACGTGTGCGCACTCAATCGGTCTACTGGTAACCGTTGCGGCAAAGGTTGTACCGATTTCTGTATAGAGGTTCTTTCTTTGTGGCTTAAAGCCCTTCAACGCAGCAAGCTCATTATGATATGGCCATGCTGAGTGGTACGCAATAAAGTTAAGGTCTAAGAAGTCATCCGCTGCTGCATCAAAGTCTTCACAGTGTGCATATCGGGCGTAGAACTGTCCGAACGGAATACCTTTGTGACAACCAATGTTCGTAATGCCCAAGCGACGGCACTCTTCCCAAATAGGATAAGCCAATGCTTCATCATCGAACCACCAACCTTTTTTATCGGTTGAATCAAATGTGTAGAGCTTCAATCCAGAGATTCGATATTGGTCAGCGTACATGTTGAGCCGTTCAAGCGTCTCATCCACACCCTGATTTGGCGTTAAACCACCCGCCAACATGATTGTGTTATCAGGCCATCGGTCTCGAACACCTACTTGATATTCCATTGGGATCATGTCCCGCCCGCCGTAATCCTCACGGAAACCGAATGGGTTGAATATGCCAACGGTGGTATCGCTCTCTTGTAGGATAAGCCTGCCGTAGTTTTCAACATTCATGTCACGTGTGCCATTCTCCAAACCAAACGCTTTGCCCAGATCATCCAGCAACTGAACGAACCACATACCACGCTCAGTCGTATTTACACCCAACTGGTAATGGCCAGGTCGCGTACATACGTGAGTATGAACATCCACGATGAAGTCACTACCCGCTCGAGCAACTTGAATGGCCTCGTCCTTCGCGGCTACGTCAGCCGCTTCAGCAGCACCGACTTCAAAGAACTTCATTCCGGTTACTTCATTGGCCGCGATCATCGCTGCGCTCAAGCCAAGAGATGAGCGGAAAAAATCCCGTCGAGACATACCAGCTTTCTTAGCGGCCTCTCCCATTTTTACTTTGATCTTCGGACCCATATTGCCTGTCATAAACAATGAGGTTCCGACGCTGTTTGCCTCGAAAGGGTCTGACCCTAGCTCCTCAAGTTGTTTATCAAGCCCCTTATGTGCTTGTAAAACATTGAATTCCATAACACCTCTCCCATTTCATGTGCAGAATCTAAACTATCAGTTAACTGTTTAGTTGCCGGCTCTACTACAGGTGATGCGAGTCGCCCCTAAGACCGTATTTTTTATGTACAGTAAAGATTAAGTTACAACTTATATATTTCAAGTCAAGCGTTTCTTTTATTGCAGCGCGTTAAATTGTTGGCAAATAACCCATTTAGTTTTAAATGCAGGGACCCCTCAATTACAAGCAGAGACCATTTAATGATTTTACTTAAAAATAAATATAAGTATCTAATTTTAATGAGTATTATTATTATTTGCGCGAGTAAAAATAGCCTCGTTCATGCGGGAAAATTTCGGGGAACACCCGTCATCGAACAAATTGATACATTAGAGCATTCGCAACATGTGAAACTCATTAGAGCGTTTGATTACGTTGATAATCAGGGGGGGGTCTGGACCACTGAGGCAAACAGCTTGATCCCGCTTCATCTGCTCTCAGATGAAATCAGACAAGTCAGACCTTTGCCCAGCGAGTTTGATTATCTGAAAACTATGCTGATTTATCACAGTCAGTCGGTACAGGCCACGGCCCCGTGGCGCGATGCGCGTGACATCGTATACGACGCTTTACTCGACGAAGGTCTTCAAGAGCATTTAGCGAAAATGATCTATGCAGTAGTGCGTGCAGAAGGATGGCGTTGGGAGCCGCTAGGGTCGAGCTGCTATAAGTCATGTCACTCGAATGCCCCCTTACTCAGATGGAGAGCGATGCCCGATTATGAACAATTGAATGAGACGATTGATTGGATCCTCTTTGACTTCCCTACACTCGATCAAATCGACATTCGAGTTGATGCCCTCATTTTAAAAACTGGACCACATATCTTCGCCCAGTAAGCATTAGGTTATATCCGTAAAGTTTAGCTAGAATGGTATGATCAACTTTAATAAAATAAAGTAATTTATATGACAGTAGTAATCAAAACGGATGACGAGATTGCCAAAATGCGCGTTGCTGGAAGGCTCGCATCTCAAGTACTCGATTTTATTCAACCCAAGATTCGTGCAGGCATTACCACCGAGGAGCTTGACTCCTTATGTCATGACTTCATGGTCAATGTTCAAGGGACAATCCCTGCCCCGCTGAATTACGCGCCACCCGGATACACGCCCTTTCCCAAGTCCGTATGCACGTCGGTCAACCACGTCATTTGTCATGGTATCCCAGGACCTAAAAAATTAAAAAATGGTGACTCCATCAACATAGATATCACAGTGATCAAAGATGGCTATCACGGCGATACCAGTCGTATGTTCCATGTCGGAGAGCCTTCGATACAAAGTCGTCGTTTGGCTGCAATTACCTTTGATTGTATGTGGACAGGAATCTCGCAAATTAAACCTGGTGCTCGCTTGGGAGACATTGGTTCAGCCATACAAAAAATGGCTGAGCCAGCTGGATTTAGTGTCGTGCGGGAGTTTTGTGGGCACGGCATCGGATCAACCTTTCATGAGGACCCACAAGTACTTCATTACGGCAAAGCTGGGACGGGACTAGAACTTTCGCCAGGAATGATTTTCACGGTGGAACCGATGATCAATGCAGGAAAATCAGACATCCGTCAATTGGCGGATGGTTGGACGATTGTGACCAAAGACCACCAACTATCAGCCCAGTGGGAACACACGGTTCTAGTAACCGATACAGGGTTTGAGGTGTTGACAACGTCCGAAGGAACCCCACTTCCTCCAGATCTGTCTCTTATACACATCTCCGAGCCCACGAGAC
>CAJXPC010000180.1 GCA_913057845.1 uncultured Pseudomonadota bacterium | reverse complement strand
AGATGTGTATAAGAGACAGGTATAGGCTGCACCGTACGCCTCAAGCGCCCACACCTCCATCTCCCCGAATCGCTGACCACCAAATTGAGCCTTTCCGCCCAGTGGTTGCTGCGTCACCAGAGAATATGGCCCTGTCGACCGTGCGTGCATCTTGTCATCAACCAAGTGGTGTAGCTTGAGTACATGCATGTACCCAACAGTCACTTCTTGGTCGAACTGATCACCCGTTCGGCCATCAATCAGAGCTATTTGTCCACTTTGCGGCAATCCTGCAAGCTCTAGCATTTGTCTAATTTCGGCCTCGTCAGCACCGTCAAATACGGGTGTTGCAAAAGGAACACCGCTCTTCAACTGACTCGCGAGCTCCATAACTTCTTGATCCGTAAGCAGGTCGAGATCCTCGATCTTGCCGCTGGTGTTATAAACCTTAGCGAGAAACTTTCGTACATCTTCGATTTTGCTCTTCGCCGTCAACATAGCGCCGATTTTGTGGCCTAGGCCTTTAGCCGCCCAGCCCAAGTGGGTCTCGAGAATTTGCCCCACGTTCATTCGAGATGGTACGCCCAAAGGATTTAGCACAATATCCATCGGTGTTCCGTCTGCGGTGTGCGGCATATCTTCAATCGGTACTATTTTAGAAATAACGCCCTTATTACCATGCCTCCCCGCCATTTTGTCGCCCGGCTGTAAGCGCCGCTTGACTGCGAGATAGACTTTGACCATTTTCTGGACACCCGGCTGCAACTCATCACCAGACGTTAATTTCTTCTGCTTTTCATCAAATCGCGCATCAAAATCAGCTCGGGCTTGATCAATACCCTCCCTAACCTGCTCCACCTGATGAGCTGCTTCGTCATCGGCCAATGCGATGTCGAACCAGTCGTGTCGATTCAACTGCTCAAGATAAGATTTTGCAATTTTAGTACCTTTCGCTAACTTATTAGGACCGCCGTTGGCAACTTTACCGATCAATAGACGCTCCATACGACCGAAGGCATCGTTTTCAACTATCCGCATTTGATCTGACAAATCCTTACGGTATCGCCGCAATTCGTCATCAACAATCATCTGCGCGCGACTGTCTCGCTCAACGCCCTCACGGGTGAAGACCTGTACGTCAATCACCGTTCCCGCCATACCGGATGAAACTCGAAGGGATGTATCCTTTACGTCAGAAGCTTTCTCACCAAAAATAGCACGCAGTAGCTTCTCTTCTGGCGTCAATTGAGTTTCACCTTTTGGTGTAACTTTCCCAACCAATACATCTCCAGCGCGAACTTCAGCGCCAATGTACACAACACCTGACTCATCCAATCGCCCCAATTGAGCTTCAGACAAGTTTGAGATGTCTCTCGTAATTTCTTCAGTCCCTAATTTCGTGTCTCTAGCAACAATTGACAGCTCTTCTATGTGAATCGAAGTAAAACGATCCTCTGCAACAATTCGCTCTGAGATAAGAATCGAATCTTCAAAGTTAAACCCATTCCACGGCATAAATGCGACCAAGAGATTTTGACCCAATGCCAACTCACCCAAATCGGTCGAAGCACCATCAGCAATCACATCGCCACGCGCGACAATGTCCCCTGGCTTAACGATCGGCTTTTGATTGATATTCGTATTTTGGTTAGAGCGCGTGTATTTAACTAAGTTGTAAATATCAACACCTACGTCTCCAGCTCTAGTTTCATCATCGTTGACTCGAATAACAATCCTAGAAGCATCAACATAATCAACCAATCCACCTCGCTCCGCTTGAACAGCCGTTCCAGAATCAACAGCAACGGTTCGCTCAATGCCAGTTCCTACGAGTGCCTTTTCAGCGCGAAGCGTCGGTACGGCCTGACGCTGCATGTTCGATCCCATCAGTGCCCGATTGGCATCATCATGCTCTAAGAATGGAATCAGAGACGCAGCAACTGAAACAATCTGTGACGGCGCCACATCCATCATCTCCACGCGATCAGGAGAAACCAACGTAAATTCCCCACGGTGTCGGCACGAAACAAGCTCGTCTGTCAGCCGGCCTGACTTATCATAGGATGCGTTCGCCTGAGCAATAACATATTGCCCCTCGTCAATCGCTGTCAGATACTCAATCTCATCCGTGACTTTGCAATTATTCACTCGAACATAAGGCGTTTCTAAAAACCCATACTCATTTGTTCGAGCGTAGAGTGCTAGCGAGTTAATCAAACCAATATTTGGCCCCTCAGGCGTCTCGATCGGACACACTCGCCCATAGTGGGTAGGGTGCACATCTCGGACTTCAAAACCTGCGCGCTCGCGCGTTAAACCACCAGGCCCAAGCGCTGAGATACGACGTTTGTGCGTAATCTCTGACAACGGGTTGGTTTGATCCATAAACTGCGACAGTTGCGAGGATCCGAAGAACTCCCTCACTGCAGCTGAAACCGGCTTTGCATTAATTAAGTCATGAGGCATCAAATTCTCAGATTCCGCTTGAGAAAGCCTCTCCCTGACAGCGCGCTCTACCCGAACAAGACCCGAGCGAAATTGATTTTCAGCCAATTCACCAACTGAGCGAACGCGACGATTACCAAGGTGGTCAATATCATCTATCTCACCACGACCATTACGCAATTCGACCAAAATCGCAACAACCGCAAGGATATCAGCATTATTAAGAGTTCCTTCACTCGGAACATCATTTTTTTGAGCTTCCTCATAGAAGCTTTTGAGCCAATCCGAAGTTTTTTCGTCTACGACCTCAGGGTAGGCGCGTCGGTTAAATTTCATTCGACCAACTGCAGACAAGTCATATCGCTCTGGTGTGTAGAATAGCGCACCAAACAGGGCATTTACGGAATCTTCAGTTGGAGGTTCTCCAGGCCGCATCATTCGATAGATGGCAACCTTGGCCGATAACTGATCTGGGGTATCATCAGCACGCAGTGTTTGCGCGATATAAGCTCCTTGGTCGAGGTCATTCACATAAAGGGTCTCAATCTCACCAATATTCCCCTCAACCAACTTCGCGATTAATTCTTCAGTAAGCTCCTCATTCGCCGACGCAATGATTTCACCGGTATCTAAATCTATTATGTTTCTAGCAAGGATTCTTCCAACAAGAAACTCGTGCTCAACCGTAGCTTTTTCAATGCCCGCCTCACGTAAATCACGAACGTGTTTCGCTGTAATCCGTTTATCTTTTTCAATGAGCAACTTGCCTTGCTTCGTTTTGATATCAAAACGAGCTGTTTCTCCTCTAAGCCGGTCAGGCTTAATATGAAACTCAAGGCCTTTTTTTACAAAGGCGAATTTATCAAAGGCATAGAAAAACCCAAGGATGTCTTCAACGCTCATACCAATCGATTTAAGCAGAATCGTCACTGGTAATTTTCGGCGACGATCAATACGGAAGAAGAGATGGTCCTTTGGGTCAAACTCAAAGTCAAGCCAAGACCCTCGGTAAGGGATGACTCGCGCAGAAAACAACAATTTACCAGATGAATGTGTTTTACCACGATCATGTTCGAAGAATACACCTGGAGAACGATGCAATTGGGACACAATTACACGCTCCGTACCATTAATCACAAAGGACCCTGTCGACGTCATTAATGGAATCTCTCCCATATACACGACCTGCTCTTTTGCCTCTTTGATCACCAGCTTTGGCGAATCCTTGTCAAGTAAGGTCAAACGAACTCGAGCGCGAAGTGGCGCCGCATAAGTAAGGCCACGCTGCTGACATTCCTTCACATCAAAAGCAGGCGCCCCTAGTTGGTACGACACATACTCCAAACGCGCATTACCTGAATGGCTCTCTATTGGAAATATGGACTCAAACGCACTTTGTAAGCCCTGCTGTCGACGCTCGTGAGGCGCTGTTGAAGCTTGAAGAAATTCAGAGAATGACTCCAACTGTGTCGCCAATAAATATGGGACGGGAGCAACACCTTGACGCTTCGCAAAACTCTTCCGAATGCGTTTTTTCTCGGTGAAAGAATAGGCCATAAAGTCTCCGTAAATAGAACTCAGTAATACGCTACTGAGCGTTAACGTCAATTAAAAGGGCCTGGCGGTTGGCCTCTACCAACCTCTGGCGGACGACTGGAAAGACCAGTCCGACCAAACCGTGGAGATACTACAAAAACGTAAATAAAAGCAAAAAAGCTTTTATTTACCCTCTCAAAACCACAAATCGGTTTACCCCCGATAAGGAGGTAAACCGTTTGGGCAATACTTTAAAAAGCGCGTTATTTAATCTCAACCGCGGCACCAGCTTCTTCAAGCTGCTTCTTGCAATCATCAGCTTCCGCTTTTGATACGCCTTCTTTAACAGCCTTTGGAGCGCCATCAACGAGGTCTTTGGCTTCCTTAAGGCCGAGCGATGTGATCGCTCTAACCGCCTTAATGACTGAAACTTTGTTG
>CAJXPC010000179.1 GCA_913057845.1 uncultured Pseudomonadota bacterium | reverse complement strand
TCTACACCTCTCTATTCGTCGGCAGCGTCAGATGTGTATAAGAGACAGGCATTAATTTTTGCACTTTTTTGATCATGCCAAAATTTATTTAATTCCTCTCCTAGTATACGAACCCCGCAGTCATCACTTGACCCATGAACTGTTATAGGACTCATGAAGGTGATATTTTTGTCTTTGCACCTCGCGATGATGGTCTCTCGCCAATCGGTGTGAATTTCTCCTGATAGATAAACTTTGTAATGCATGATGTTTTTTCCTGTAGCGTGGCTCAATAGTTTGAGTACCACTATATCAATTAATATGTGCTGCTTCAGTGTAAACTAACAATCAATTATTGATGCGCGTAAGCGCACATAGAATGTTTGGCCATAAACCTAATTTAGGAGCACCGATGAGGCAATCGCGTCGATTTATAAAATCTTTAATTAGCTTATTTTTTCTGGTTGGATCTCCTGCCGTTCACTCAGAAGGTGTCTATTTTGGATCGACGATTTCTCATTCTGAAACTGACTATGGCACCAATTTAGGGTTGTCTGGTGGCGCCACGCTTGATGATCAGGATATGGGGTTCAAAGTTGTTGGCGGTTATCGTTGGAATTCGCTCGTTTCATTTGAAGCCCACTATACTGATTTCGGTGAGGTTTCCCTATTGATGCCCAACGGTTCTTCGGTCACCAGGGGAGGATTGGTCACCACGAATGCAACCGGAGCCACGTCCAGTACTCGAGTTGAGACTAGCTCATTCGGAGTGAGTGCGATGCTCACAATACCGTTTGACGTGGTGAGGCCTTACTTAAAGGTTGGCGTGCATGCTTGGGATACGTCGCGCGAAGTGGGAGTGGGTAGCGCGGATTTTTTTGCTACTCAGATTGATGGGGCGGATCTCCTCCGTGGTGTAGGTTTTGATGCGCCAATCAATGAGGTATTTTTTACGCGTTTAGAATATGAAGTTTACGATTTCGACGATGATAAAATTTCGTTACTGAGTTGGGGTGTTTTCTTGAATTTTTAGAGGTGCCCTAAGCCCCAAGCTCTAAGCACCTCTTGGTTATTTTTATGGCTGAAGGTCTTCTAAACGGGCCCCACTGTCATTTGTATTTTTCTTATTGTCTCGGTTGAATGTTGGGTCATCCTACCCTTAATCTTTAATATTTTTCGGTCTGCTTTGATTGCTAAATCGTCGATCGCTTTATACAGATCCGGTTCGATGGATTCACAAAATATATCTTTCCCGTAAAAGTGTAACTTTGCCTCAGCTTTATGTTCGTGCTTTGAGACGGATAGTATGATGTCGATTTTAATCGAATCGTCGAAGTGTCGATCGACTGGACTCATTTTATTTCGAACGTGAGATTCTATACCTGGAGTAAGAGCAATGTGGTGGGCTGAAATGCTTAAGTTCATCAAAAGGCCTCCTTGGTGAGGGTTTTCACCGATGGCGGTAAATGAAGGCCCTAAAACAAAGCTCTTTACTATCGTCATCGAATGAAAGGTTAGCCCCTTACTGGGCAACAATACCTAGCTTCTGTGTGCGGCAAGTCTTTAGTTGTGACTCAACTTCAGTAAACTCCTTTGGGTGAAAGGTGTCAATACCTTGCGCAAAACTTAGGAGATATATATTGGCCCTTACTGTTGCGTTGAGATGATCGTAGAAAAACAGCTAGTGATATTGCACTAGGTGCAAAGGCCGGCTCAGTGGTTAGTCTCCTAGAATAATGCATGTGACACTGAACGCTAACTTTACGGCTTTTGATTGGATTTAATTGATTCGATGAGTATTTGATGTTCGTTTAGAAGTGCTCTGAGTTCCTCTACAGTTTTTGTTAATTGATTAACCTTTTCCTCCAGAGCTTGTTCTCGGCGTAACTCTTCCACGACGCCATCAGTCTCAAGTCTGGATATTTCAACCCGAATACCCGATATTTGATCTAAAAAGTAATCCACCCAAGGATCTCTTTGCACGGTGTCAGCTTTTGCCGCGGCAAGGCAGAACGGGATCAACAGTAAAACTAGGACGTACCGATTTTTCATCATTTGTGCAACCTCTTTTTTACTGATTGGCTCACCGCATCAGTGATAAAGGAGTAGATGTTAGATTGTGTACGACGATTGAGTTTCTATCAATGAGTTCGATCACTCTCGGTGCTATATGGCTGGTCCATTCTTCGCTCTCGTAGACTGCTTTATAAAGTTCTTTTTTCTGTTCCGTACTCTCGAAACGTCTAATCCAGACGTATGTGCTTCCTTTTGGTGTGGATGTCATCACGCGTTCGTTATCGATAATGGAAAACTCATCTGAACTGTCCATAACAAAACTGCCGGTAATCACCATGCCTTTGCCAGCTTGGAAGGGAATGATCGTGTCTTCAATAAATTGAACCCATTCATCTGTTTTCCCCAGGTTGATTTGATAAATGCGTAGCTCAAAAAATGGTTCCATTTTGGTCTCCTAAACTCTATTTATTCTTGCTATTAGGACGTCTTACTCATGTCGATTAGCGTTGGTTGTTCCAACGACGCTTACATTTTGAGTAAAAATATTTTCGTGCGTATCCATTATTATCAATGACAAGTTACCTTCTTTTTTTGGCGAAAAGCTAAATGTAAATGCCGGGTTATCTGAAATAGAGAAGTTAACTTTTGCAGAGATCACTTCTTCATCCGCATAGCCTACCTTGAACTCTTGAATGAAATTTGGGACAGTGCTCGTGTCGATGTCCGATGCTATTGCTGATTCGTTAGGGTGTCGCACTTGAACCTTAACGATGTTATTTTTCTCAAATGGAACTCGAAATACTTTGTCACCATTTTCATCTTTGAATGTGTTTCTATATTTGTTAAAAGTCACCTTCATTTTCCCCAGCAGAGGGTCCGAGCCTGTGTTTTTGCCGGCAGGCGCGGAGCACCCCCCTTTTACTTCAATCCATTTTGAATCCATATGCAGTTGACCGTCGCTGGTCTCCGCTACGACGCGCACGAAGGTGAATTTTTCGATCCTCAGCCTTGTCGCTAGGTACAGCTTCCCGGCAGTGGGTGAGAGTTCGAAAATCGCTGCAGTTTGTATTGGATTTTGATCTACGATCAGATGTAATGTTTTGATGTAGGGTTGGGCCGTTTGACTAACTAGTCCATCTATTTGGATCGGCACAGTGGATGCATCATCAATATTGGTGTTGACCTTTAGAGAGACAGCTGACTCGGGCCCCTTTAGGATCGATCTGTCGCCGAACATAAGGGATTTCAATGTGAGCCACTCAGGGACTTCGTTTTCCAGTAATTTGATTGGCTCGGCGTAGGCAACGCTTCCAAACAAGGAAATCGAGATTGCCAGGAGTGCGGTCTTGAATATTTTAGTTGGCATGCTTGTGTGCATTTTCAGTTCGGTTACTTTTAATTATTGCTCTCTATTTCGAACATTACCTCATTTCGTCGCATTATGGGTAGCGTCCAAGGAGGATTGTAAAAGGCGTAGATTGGGCTCCCATTGATTGCTATGTCGTTCTGGTTTGCAAAAGTTTTGAGTTTTTCTTCGTGAATCTGGATATTTTTTGTCGAATTGGAACCTGAAAACTTTATTGCAATAACGCTCTGCGCGCTTTTTTTCGTAATTATTACTGCAGGGTTATTTGGTTTCGGCAGAGTCTCAAGAGAGTATTCAGCCGGCATATTAAAACTGATGATCCACCCGTTTTCTTTGTAAAGCTGCTCTACGGGCGCGGTCATCGCGATTTTTTGATTGGTGGGAATTAACGTCTCTGTTCCTTTTTCTGTTGAGTTAGCAATGGTATTACCGCCGAAAATGTAATCTGCAAGTTGTCGAAATCCTGCGGCAATGGATTCTTCGCGGGCTCCGGATACAGTAACTTTAGCTATGATTCGTGGTGCATATTCCCGCCACTCAATGGAGGACTGCTTTTTTATAACTAGATAGTTCGGGTGCTCAACATTACTCATGATGGGACCGCATAATACAGCGGTAATAAGAATCGTGAGTAGAAGCCCTATAGAGGCATGTTGCCATTTAATCTTCATCGCGAGCTGTCATAGTCCTGAAACCGTAGAGCGTCAGTAACAGCCAGGCGATCATTATGGTAATGCCGCCAATCGGCGTAATATTTACAAGTCTCGGTATGTCGAAGGTTACCGATGTATAAATGCTGAGACTGAAGAGAATGGTCCCTATGATAAAGAGGTAGCCACTCCACCGAAGTAGGGGTGATCGACCCGTCTGGCCCCCGTTCAGAAGACCAAATCCAACCACCACTGCAGTTACTGCGTGGATCTGGTTATAGCGAACAGCCGTCATTAAAAACCGAAAATGCTCCTCAGTTATCGTTTCACGAAGCCCATGTTCAGCATATGCCTGTCTCTTATACACATCTCCGAGCCCACGAGACCTCTCTACATCT
>CAJXPC010000178.1 GCA_913057845.1 uncultured Pseudomonadota bacterium | reverse complement strand
GAGATGTAGAGAGGTCTCGTGGGCTCGGAGATGTGTATAAGAGACAGGAGGTAAAAAAGTTAATAGCAGGGCCTTCTGTGTTCATCTGCGATGAATGCATTGAGCTGTGTAACGATATTATTCTAGAAGAGGCGCTAGCTGAGACGGGTTCCGAGGATAAGTCATCATCTTTACCTGTTCCTAAGGAAATTAGAGAGAGTCTTGATGAGTACGTTATTGGACAGGAATTAGCAAAACGTATTCTTTCAGTTGCGGTTTATAACCATTATCGACGGTTGCACGAGACCGTTGACGACGGCGTTGAGCTGTCTAAGTCTAATATATTACTGGTTGGCCCCACTGGTTCAGGCAAAACACTACTTGCTCAAACGCTTGCGCGTTTATTGAATGTACCCTTTGTGATGGCCGATGCCACGACCCTTACCGAGGCTGGTTATGTGGGCGAAGATGTAGAAAACATCATTCAAAAGCTTCTGCAAAAGTGTGACTATGATGTTGATCGCGCTCAAAGAGGCATCGTCTATATTGACGAGATCGATAAAGTTTCAAGAAAAACCGATAATCCATCAATCACGCGGGATGTTTCTGGTGAGGGTGTTCAACAAGCACTTCTTAAGCTTATTGAGGGAACCATTGCATCGGTGCCACCCCAGGGTGGTCGTAAACATCCGAATCAGGAATTCGTCCAGGTAGATACCAGTAATATTCTGTTCATCTGTGGGGGCGCATTTGATGGGTTAGAAAAAATCATCAGAGACCGATCTGATAAAAGCGGCATTGGTTTTGGCGCGGAAGTGAAGCCCAAAAATGTTGCTCGAGATATTGGCCACGTGTTAAAAAGCGTCGAGCCAGGGGATTTGATTAAGTTCGGTTTGATACCTGAGTTTGTTGGCAGGCTACCGGTGTTGGCGACGTTAGAAGAGTTAGATGAAAAGGCGCTGATACAAATACTAATTGAACCAAAAAACTCACTGGTTAAGCAATATAAAAAAATGTTTGCTATGGAAGGTGTTGAGTTAGATATTAGATCTGACGCACTTTCCGTGATTGCCGGAAAATCAGTTGAAAGAAAAACGGGAGCAAGGGGTCTCAGGTCGATTATTGAGAGCGTGCTGCTTGATGTGATGTATGAGCTCCCTTCGATAAAAAACGTTGAGAAGGTCGTTGTGGACGGAAGCTCTGTGTTGGAGGGAACGAAACCACTTTTGATTTACTCCGACAAGGGTGACGCTGCATCCGAACCACTAGCATCGAACGCATAATGTTTGTTTGGTCTTGAATTTTTGTATTTTGTCTCAATGTATGAAGTCAGTCTGATAACGCTAAAGGTCCAAACATGAGTGAGAAGCTTCAGGAAAATGAGACAAATAGTACGTACCCTCTAATTCCTCTTAGAGATGTCGTCGTCTTTCCTCACATGGTGATACCACTGTTCGTTGGGCGCGCAAAATCAAATAAAGCGTTGGAAGTAGCAATGGAAGCGGGCAAGCATGTCATGCTCGTCGCTCAAAAAACTGCAGCGAAGGACGATCCTGATGCCTCGGACCTGTATCAAGTTGGCAGCATTGCCAACATTCTTCAAATGCTCAAGCTTCCCGATGGGACTGTTAAGGTTTTAGTCGAGGGCGTTAATCGGGCTCGCGTGGAGCGCGTGCTGGACGAGGAAACACACCTCAGTTGCGAGATTAAAGAAATCGAGTCAACAACTGGTGACGCATCCAAGCTGGAGGGTATGCGCAGAGCTCTGGTCACGCAATTTGAGCAGTACGTTAAGGTTAATAAGAAAATACCGCCGGAGATCCTGACCACCCTAGCAGGCGTTGATGAGGCTGGTAGATTAGCTGATACAGTCGCTGCTCACCTGCTATTAAAAATCGGTCAGAAGCAAGAAGTGTTGGAGTTGGCTGACGTAAAAAAGCGTCTCGAACACTTATTGGCTTTGTTAGAGTCCGAGTTGGATATCATGCAGGTCGAACGTCGTATTCGGGGGCGCGTGAAGCGCCAGATGGAAAAGAGTCAGCGAGAGTACTATCTGAACGAGCAAGTTAAGGCGATACAAAAAGAGTTGGGTGATTCAGAAGATGGTGCGGATATCGAGGAGCTTGAGAAAAAAATTAAATTAGCTCGCATGCCGAAAGAGGCTAAAAGTAAGGCTGATGGAGAGTTGAAAAAATTGAAATTAATGTCCGCAATGTCGGCGGAGGCATCGGTGGTTAGGAACTACATAGAGACTTTGATTGGTTTGCCCTGGAAGAAGAAAAGTAAAGTTGCGACTGACCTCAAGGCCGCTGAGCGTATCCTGAACGAAGATCACTATGGGTTAGATAAAGTAAAAGAACGAATCATCGAGTACCTTGCAGTCCAGCAGCGTGTAGATAAACTAAAAGCTCCGATTCTTTGTCTTGTGGGCCCTCCAGGGGTTGGTAAGACCTCATTAGGCCAGTCAATTGCCAAGGCGACTAATCGTAAGTTCACACGAATGTCATTAGGTGGCGTCCGAGATGAATCTGAAATTCGTGGACATAGAAGGACATATATCGGGTCGATGCCCGGTAAAGTTCTGCAAAACATGACCAAGGTTGCAGTACGAAACCCACTATTTCTATTCGATGAAGTTGATAAAATGGGTATGGATTTCCGTGGTGATCCGTCATCGGCGCTACTTGAAGTCTTGGATCCAGAGCAAAACGATAAATTTGCAGATCACTACGTAGAAGTCGACTACGACTTGTCCGATGTGATGTTCGTGGCGACTGCTAACTCGCTAAATATCCCAGGCCCTTTATTGGACCGGATGGAGGTCATTCGCTTGGCCGGTTACACGGAGGACGAAAAAATAAATATTGCTCTTCGTTACCTGTTACCAAAACAGCTGAAGAACAATGGCGTTGAGGAAGATGAGATCTCCATTTCAGATGGTGCCATCAGGGATATTGTTAGGTACTACACTCGAGAGGCTGGTGTGCGTTCTTTGGAAAGAGAAATCTCAAAGATCTGCCGTAAAGTGGTGACCGCTATTTCAGTAAAAAAAATCTCTAAAAAGATAAATGTAAATGGTAAAAACTTAGATAAATATCTCGGTGTGCGCAAATTCAGTTTCGGAATTGCTGAAAAGAAAAATCAAATCGGTCAGGTCACTGGTTTGGCTTGGACCGAAGTGGGAGGAGAGCTTTTAACCATTGAGTCAGTTATTCTTCCCGGAAAAGGAACGATACAGCGCACGGGTTCCCTAGGTGACGTGATGAAGGAGTCAGTTGAGGCAGCTCGCTCAGTTGTTCGCTCTCGAGCCCATGTTTTAGGGATCCCTGATGACGTTTTTGAGAAGCATGACATCCACGTGCATGTTCCGGAGGGTGCCACACCAAAAGATGGCCCGTCTGCTGGTGTCGCGATGACCATCGCACTGGTTTCGTCTATCACTAAGATACCTGTGCGATGCGACGTCGCAATGACCGGTGAAATCACACTGAGAGGCGAAGTGCTTGCGATTGGTGGTTTAAAAGAAAAACTATTAGCAGCTCATAGGGGAGGTATTAAGACGGTGCTAATACCCCAGGAAAATATAAAAGACTTGGTAGAAATACCCGAAAACATAAAAGGTCAATTAGAAATTCGTCCCGTAAAATGGATAGATGAGGCACTTGATATCGCTTTAGAACATCCTCCAATACCTCTGCCGGTCGAACAGTCTGAAGGAGTTGCAATCCCGCCAGCTGAAAATAATACTGGGAAATCTTCTCGGTTAAAGCATTAAAAAATGAGTGTCAAGGTTGATCATGTGAATTTATTACGTTTTTTAACGCAGTAAGCTTGACACGTATAAATTGGACTTGTTATAAGTAGCAGGGGATGTAGAGGCGTTAAGAAAAACATTTCGATGGTTTCATTGATGAGAGATTAAGAGATGGGCCAGAGATCTGGTCAATTAAGTATTTTTATAATAATTAAAACGAAAGGATTTGATATGAATAAATCAGAATTAGTAGAGGCGATGGCGGCTGCGGCCGACATTTCTAAAGCCGCTGCAGAGCGGGCATTAGACGGCGTTACAGCAGCTATAACTGGGGCGCTCAAGGCTGGAGATCAAGTCACGATTGTTGGGTTTGGTAGCTTCCTGGTTGCAGAAAGAGGAGAGCGTATGGGAAGAAATCCTCGTACAGGTGAGAGCATTAAAATTAAAGCTTCTAAGTCTCCTAAATTTCGGGCTGGTAAAGCGCTTAAGGATGCAGTAAACTAGCGCGCTTTTCGCAATTAGTACGGATAGTTTCTCGGAAGCTTAAGTTCATACTTAAGATTCTTCGGGTGCTTAGCTCAGCTGGTAGAGCGTCGCCCTTACAAGGCGAATGTCGGGAGTTCGAGCCTCTCAGCACCCACCAGACCGTTGTTAAGGAGTGGTAGTTCAGTTGGTTAGAATACCGGCCTGTCACGCCGGGGGTCGCGGG
>CAJXPC010000177.1 GCA_913057845.1 uncultured Pseudomonadota bacterium | reverse complement strand
AGTGACAAATTTTAGAGAACGAAAAACCACATCGACTCGCAAAGAATCACGAGGGAATTTAACAAAAAACTTTTTAACCAGCGATCAATCGCCTCAAGCCTTCGCTTTGTCAATCGGAAAAATGGCCGAGTCCTACAATGGATTTAATCTACTCGTCGGAGATTCGTCATCAATGTACTACGTGACCAATAGGCAGCCAGAGGGGATGCCACAGACGCAATCCATTGAAAAACCGGGGATTTATGGCCTGAGTAATCACCTACTCGATACGAATTGGCCGAAGGTGACGAGTGGGAAAAAATCATTCGCAACTTTAATCAAGAATAATGAGGTGATCCCCTTCGATGAAGTCGTAACCTTGATGTCAAATACAACTCAACCACACGATGAGGCACTTCCCGATACAGGTGTTGACCCAGCGTGGGAGCGCACTCTATCTCCCATGTTCATTACCTCAAATGAATACGGAACACGCGCCACATCTTTACTGTTGATCAGTTCGGATGCTTTGAAAATTGAACTCTCTGAGATGACCTTCGATGTCAAAGGTGAGGCGCTTACGAATCACACCATTATCGTTTAAGGGTTATTAACCAGGATCATATCCCGCCTAGATAGAGACACGAAACCTTATCGCTTAGGAAGGTATCTGAGTGGATCTACGGGCTTACCTTTCAATCTAACCTCGAAGTGAAGCGTATCACTGTACCCCCCACCTCCGACAATCGCGACTTGCTGCCCTTGAGCAATGAACTGCCCCTCACTCGACAAAAGTTGGCTATTGTGTGCGTAGACACTTAGAAAATCTTCGTCATGTTTGATGATCAATAATTTGCCATACCCACGGAGTCCACTGCCACTATAGACAACCTTACCGGGTGCCGCAGCATAAACCGGGGTTTCCTTTGAGACGCGAATTCCGATGCCCTTTCCACGCTCACTGACTCGTTCCATAAAACGATAGTCGAGGGAGCCACTCGTCGGCCATCTCCAACTGCTGGGTGGCCCTATGGATTCAACAACTGGCTTATCTACCCTATCAGCAGATATGGCTTCTGTTTGACTTTGGGCAGACACCTTAGGAATCTTTAGCAATTGCCCCACATGAATTACATTCGTGACATCAACACCGTTAAACCGTGCAAGCTCTTTATAATCCACCCCAAATTGAATAGAGATGCTGTAGAGCGTATCTCCTGGCTTGACTTGATAACCTGTACTCTGCCCAGCCGACGCCAACGGACGCTTAACCTCCTTCGTATCGCGGCGCTTAACTTTATTTTTTTTGTCTGGCTTAGCCGCGCCTGAAGACACATCCGGCGCTGGAGAATAGTCACGTATGGGTGCAGAGCTCTTCGTGGTGCCACAGCCATGCAGCGCCACAATAATAGCTAGACCCATTAGCAAAAAAAATAATCTTGAATTCAACAGCTCTCGCATGCGCCTTACTTTACAACAACCCCACTGAGGAATGGAACAAAACTGACTTCTTCATGCTTTTTAACGTCATATCCTGATTCGAGTTTAATCACCTCGGTAAGATATTGTTTTGTAATGCCAAGTGGAATAATAAGCCGCCCTTGCGGCACTAAGAGCTCAATCAAGTGCTCCGGAAGGGTCGAAGCTCCCGCAGCGACAACGATCGCGTCTAACGGAAACAATGAATCTAAAGCCTCCGAACCATCTGCATGCTTCACACGAACATTGTGACATTTCAACGACCGCAGTCGAATTCTAGCGCCACTGAGCAGCGTACCAATCCGTTCGATCGAATACACTTCTTTTGCTATTCGCGACAAAACGGCAGCCTGGTATCCACAACCTGTGCCTATTTCAAGAACACGATTTAGTGGTGAACCAGCTCGCGCAAGCTCACAAGAACGGGCCACAGTCAGTGGTCTCGAAATCGTTTGTCCAGATCCAATAGGCAAAGACACATCATCATAAGCCCGACTTGCTAAAGCTTCTTCTACAAATAAGTGCCTAGGAACCACGCTCAGCGCCTGAAGAACAGCCTCGTCAGAGATACCTTCTTGTCGTAACCGATCGACCATTCGTCGTCTCGTCCGATCAGAAGTCATCCCTATCCCGACCTTATTCTCTCCAGAAAAGCTCACGATTTTAAAAAAACCTATCTATTGGCAATGCTAACGACTGAGAAAATCGAATCGACCACCGACAGTCGCATCGGTTAAGTCCACTTGGAGCGGTGTAACCGAAACGCAGTTTCGCTCAATCGCATCAAAATCAGTGCCACTGCTCTTATCTTTCACTGCTCCCGCAGCACCGATCCAATACACAGTTTGCCCACGTGGATTCTTAGTTTCAACGACACCTTCTGATTTGTGTCGACGACCCAACCGTGTGATTTGTGTTCCAGAGATACTGCCCGACTCAATATCAGGGACATTTACATTTAACAAGAATGGGGGTTGCATCGCAATATCTTCAAAGCCCATCACTATGTCTTGAGCGACTTTCGCTGCAGTCAAAAAATTCTGACTTTTTTTGCTGGCAAGCGATACCGCAATGGAGGGGACGCCCAACATAAAACCTTCCATCGCTGCAGCAACCGTTCCACTATAAATTGTATCTTCACCCATATTTGCACCATTATTGATTCCGGAAACAACAATATCTGGGACGACATCCAATAGACCCGTAATAGCCAAATGAACACAATCCACGGGAGTCCCATTCACTGAATAGATATTGCTTTCGTGCTGATTCACCACTAACGGCCTATCGAGGGTTAATGAGTTGCTTGCTCCGCTATAGTCTTTATTAGGCGCGACAACGACAACATCTCCAATTTCCATCATTGATTGAACGAGGGCCTTCAATCCCGGAGCGAAGAAGCCATCATCATTACTGATAAGTATTTTCATATAAGAGGAGCGTGGTTTTTGTGTTTTTTAATCATAGGTAGCGGTTTTCCAACCAAGGTCTAATCTGCTTGAAATCAATGGTCGGGACGGTGAGATTCGAACTCACGACCCCCTGCACCCCATGCAGGTACGCTACCAGGCTGCGCTACGCCCCGACGATTAATACTTTAGATACAAAATTATATCAGACGGACCTTTAACTTCCTCGAAGTATCGAGAGAATCTCTTCCAATTCTGCCGGCTCTAAAGACAAATAAGGCACGGCCTCTTGATTCTTTCTGTTCGTGACAGAAGCGTTTAATTTTAAACGAGCCCCGTTGATTGTGAAGCCATCCTCTCTAAGCAGCTCCTTGATTCTCAAAACGAGAAGTACTTCTTTTTTTTGGTAGTAACGACGTCTCGATCGGCGATCAATGGATTGCAGTTCCGGAAACTCTTGTTCCCAGTAGCGCAACACGTGCGACTTAACACCGCAGAGCTTACTGACCTCTCCGATAGTGAAATAACGCTTATCTGGTATCGAATAAACCAACGTTCACCCTAAAACTTCTAACCCTCGTCTGGATGCGTGCCACGACTCTCTTCTACACGCTGTTTAAATTTTTGGCTTGGATGAAACGTAACAACACGTCTGGCTGAAATGGGAATTGCCTCTCCAGTTTTTGGATTTCTACCTGGTCTCTGGCTTTTATCTCTCAACTGGAAATTACCGAATCCAGAGAGTTTTACATCCTCACCCTTCTCTAAACATATACGAATTTCCTCAAAAAAAACCTCTACAAAATCTTTAGCTTCCGTCTTATTCAGTCCTAATTTTTCAAAAATAAGATCTGACAATTCAGCTTTGGTCAGTGTCATCTCATTTATCCTTATATTCTCTGTGTTGCATTAAAACGCGTTGTTACCAACTCTAACACTTGTGTCACTGATTCCTCAACCCCTTCATCCGTAAGGGTTTTTTCAATGTCCTGGAACATTATAGCGAAAGCTAAACTTTTCTTCTGATCAGCCACCCCTTTACCCGAATAAATATCGAAAAGAGTCACATCGCAGAGGTGCCGAATATTTCCAGCGGCTATACAAGCAATGATTGGTCCAACCTCCATATCAAGCGCAACCTCAAACGCAACGTCACGTCGAACTGCTGGAAATCTTGAAAAAGCCATATAGTTTGGCACATTCGATTTCGGCAAAGCATCAATATTCAATTCGAATGCAACCGTATTCGCATCAAGGTCATATTTCTGACTCAACTCGGGGTGCAATTCACCCAGAACCCCTATCTCTGCTCCGTTGACCAGAATCGATGCCACCTTCCCTGGGTGAAAACTCTTATGATGAGTAATCCCGAAGGTCAATTGACTGGTTTCTAGTATATTTTCTAGGTCGCCCTTGAGATCAAAGAAATCTGCATTTCTGCTGGCCTCACCCCACTGCTCAGGAAGCGATGAGCCGGAGACCATACCCGCTATCATTCTATGCTGAATGATCTCACCAGACTGACTCCGTTCAAAACACAAACTCTGTCTCTTATACACATCTCCGAGCCCACGAGACCTCTCTACATCTCG
>CAJXPC010000176.1 GCA_913057845.1 uncultured Pseudomonadota bacterium | reverse complement strand
GAGATGTAGAGAGGTCTCGTGGGCTCGGAGATGTGTATAAGAGACAGCCCCCAAACCGTTCCAAAAAGACCGACATAAGGACTAACTGACCCAACCGTGGCTAAAAATGACAGATGCATTTCCAATCGGTCTAACTCTCTTTGATACTGAGCGTTCATCGCCCGTCTAGTGCCATCCATAAGCGTCGGCAGAGACATTGCTGATTGTTGCTGTAATTTTGTAAATTCCCGCAAAGCCGACTCAAAAATTCTATCAAGTGCTCCACGTGACTTACTCGCCCGCACATGCTGATAAAGACTTCCAGGATCATTTACAGAAGCAAAGTAGCTTTCAAAGGCGTTGGCGCTGCGAAACGCATCTTTAAAGACCTCACGCTTTAAAAAGATATACCACCAAGAAACCAGCGACATCCCAAGAAGCGCAATCATTACCAACTGAACTAAAATGCTCGCATTGGCGATCAGCGAAAAAAAAGACATATTCTCCGATACGGTCACAGGCATGAAAGACCTTTCGTTTGAAAAAGAGTATTAAACATAATATTTCAATGTTTCCCTAAGTGATTCTGGGAACTTAACAGGTAAAAAACTATTCACACTAACCGATGCCAAATTAACATTCGCATCCGCCAGCATCAATCCATTTCTACGAACAGTCTGCCTTAATGTGATTTGAGCACGCTTAACCTCAATCTCATCTACAAACACGTCAACCTCATCGTCCAAACGAGCGGGTTGATGGTAATTCAGCGCCACCTTTCGAACGACTAATACCACACCATACTCCTGAACTAACCGTGAAGACTCGTATCCAAGATGCCGAAGCCAATCAGCCCGGGCGCGCTCGAAAAAATCTAGATATCGCGAATGATAAACCACACCACCTGCATCTGTATCCTGATAATAAATACGTGTCGTCACCGAGAAAATAATCGCTAGCGCTCCTTAAATATATTTTGTTCACCAACTGCGTTCGCCTCCAAGCCAAAATGGCTAAAAGCTCGAGGTGTCGCCAA
Organism: uncultured Pseudomonadota bacterium; assembly: GCA_913057845.1. Classification (GTDB taxonomy): domain Bacteria; phylum Pseudomonadota; class Gammaproteobacteria; order Burkholderiales; family Eutrophovitaceae; genus Eutrophovita. The sequence continues at coordinate 3,455 of CAJXPC010000176.1, read as the reverse complement.
TCGTCCCCTCGGGGTTCTTTGGATGTAACCTTCTTGAATCAAGAACGGCTCGATAACATCCTCAATCGTATCGCGAGACTCCCCGATCGCCGCAGCAAGATTATCGACTCCGACGGGACCTCCAGCAAAACGATAAATGATCGCCTCTAGAAGCTTCCGATCCATAACATCAAGACCCCGGCCATCGACATCTAAAATTCTTAGCGCCTCATCGGCGACGGTTTGATCAATTTTTCCTTGAAACTTAACATCTGCAAAATCACGAACGCGCCGCAATAAACGATTTGCAATACGCGGGGTCCCGCGCGACCTGGACGCTATTTCTCGAGCGCCATCTCCATCGATCGTCGTATTTAATAGCGCTGCAGATCTTTTTATGATCTTAGTGAGTTCATCAGGCGTGTAAAACTCTAGCCTGGATACAATGCCGAATCGATCGCGCAAAGGATTGGTCAACATACCAGCCCGCGTGGTGGCTCCGATCAACGTAAAAGGTGGGAGATCCAGCTTCACTGACCGCGCGGCAGGCCCTTCACCAATCATGATATCCAGCTGGTAGTCTTCTAATGCGGGGTATAGTATTTCTTCGACCGCTGGTGACAATCGATGAATTTCATCAATAAATAAAACGTCATTGGATTCTAAATTTGTTAATAAAGCTGCCAGATCGCCAGCTTTCTCAATCACAGGGCCAGAAGTCTGCCTGATATTGACCCCCATTTCTCGGCCAATAATGTGGGCCAATGTCGTTTTACCCAGACCCGGAGGACCAAAAAGTAAAACATGATCTAACGGTTCCTTACGGCCTATCGCAGCCTGAATGAACACACTTAATTGACCTCGAATTTTTTCTTGGCCAACATACTCATCAAAACGACTGGGGCGTAGCGCTCTATCTGCGCGATCCTCTGGCGCGATCGGCGAAGATGCAGGGGAAACCAGTCGATCAGTCTCAATCATAAAATCAGTAATCTTCCAGAAAATCAGTAATATAAGGTTCAATCAACTGAGCATGTTCTAGTGTCAACATATCTGAACTTGCCGCCAGGTAATCCAAACGCTCGTTAATGCGCCCCGTCAGGCTGATGATCAGTGTCGTAAAATATTTTTTTCCCAATTGCGATAACGCGAATGCCTGGGCATCCGCACCATCTAGATCTGTAGTCACGAAGCGTATTTCCTTTTCCTCGCGATGGTAAATCTCTTGAAATAACTTTAGATCCCCCGCCAACTGCGCTAAGGGGGGCTTCAACTTACCAGAGAACGTTAGGCTCATCATTACCTGTCGAGCAACGCTGTGGTCAATCACAGACGCCTGTTTACCCCCAATATTCGTTTTGAAATGAGCAATTAGTTGACGAACTTCTCTGTCATCAAACGTCTCTTGAACCATACGCTCCCACTCAGGCACCATCCACTCATAGAAGCCATAATCATCAATCATACTCGATTCAATTTTTTCGATTAAAGCTTCTTCGGACTGTCTCCACCATGGATTTTGACGATTCCACGCAGGCCCTAGGCTCCTATCTTCGCCCACTTGGCGCAAAAAACTCCTGACTGAAAGATGAGCTTCCTGCTTTAGAAAATAAGTACTGATTGCCGACGCAGAATCCAGATGGTGGATTGACCAAAGCTCCAGGGCGCCATCATTGTTTGACCTAGCTGGCGAAGAGGCAATCACAAGAAAAAAAAGGGAGAACACCAGTGGCGTTAAAAGAGCTCTGGCTCTTTGCCCAAACAAACTTGACCGATCTTTCATTCTCGTGAATGTCCCGGTAGTGATCATGCTTTGATTATATCTGATGACGCCAAAGATCAGTCAGATCAGCTGTTTTATTTTTAAGATTTGAGTCGAATCAGAATCTTAAGTGGATGATATGAGCTGCAGTGTTTGGCGAATCATCTCTGGAAGGGTTAAACCCTCTTTGACTTTTAATACGGATGCTCGAGCATCACGCTCACTGTAACCCAGTGATACTAAAGCACTAATCGCATCATCAACGAGACTAGGCTTAGTGGGGCTCATGACTGAGCCATCAGGTTTAGCCAGCTTATCGCGTAACTCCAAAATCAAACGCTCAGCTGTCTTTCTACCAATTCCAGGGACCTTCGTTAAACGAGCGGCGTCTTCGGATGCGACCAGCGATCGAAGTTCATCCAAAGATAGAGCAGAAAGTATGGCTAATGCAATCTTCGCGCCAATGCCATTGACTTTAAGCAGTTGCCTAAAAGCGATTTTTTCGCCTGGATTACCAAAGCCATAAAGCAAATGAGCATCTTCTCGCACAAGAAGATGAGTGTATAACGTAACTTGTTGTCCAATGTCAGGCAAATCGTAAATCGTACTCATTGGCGCTTCTATTTCATAAGCGATACCACCGACCTCAACCACCAACGTGGGAGGTGATTTTTCTATTAAAACGCCACAAATTCGACTGATCATAATCGCCCTACTCGATATGAGACTAACGTGATTTTAATTGCTGGATTCTACTTGTAACACGCTCTGAATGCGCGTAACAAATCGCACAAGCCAAAGCGTCAGCAGCATCTGTTGAAGGTGCGCTTGGCAGATTCAACAACCGTCTTACCATCTCCTGCACCTGAGATTTATCCGCATGCCCATTGCCGACGACAGATTGTTTAACCTGCAAGGCAGTGAACTCTGACACCGCTAAATCTTTTAGAACAGCCGCAGAAATGGCCGCCCCACGAGCTTGGCCCAACAATAATGTCGACTGAGGATTGACGTTCACGAAGACCTTTTCAACGACCGCGATTGTCGGGTCGTGACTCTCAATAATCTCCATCAAGCCACTTAAAATCTCCTTCAACCGATCAGGAAGCCCTTCACCTGTCGTTTTGATACAACCACTGGTCACATACGTCAATGACTGCTGGTTGACTTCAATCACACCAAAACCCGTAACCCTCAGCCCGGGGTCAATACCTAAAATTCTCAAGAACTTAGACACACCCGATTGAACAAGCACTCACACCTCATAATCTGCTGTCGTATAAACGTCTTGAACATCATCAAGCGCCTCTAGCGCATCCAAAAGTTTTTGCATTTTCTCAGCCTCTTCACCCTCAAGTGCATTTAGAATGGTTGGCTTATAGGTTACTTCCGCAACTTCTGGCTCTAACCCAGACTGTTCAAAGATACTCTTGAGTGACTCAAAATCATTAGGGCTCGCTATAACTTCAACGCTATCATCAGCGTCAGAGATGACGTCCTCAGCACCTCCGGACAAACCCACCTCCATGATCAATTCCTCGTCAGCTCCCGGTGCGAATACAAACTGCGCACAATGTTTAAAGAGAAAGGCCACAGAACCATCCGTACCTAAGTTGCCGCCATGCTTAGTAAATGCGTGCCGCACATCGGCGACCGTTCTTTTAGTGCTGTCTCTTATACACATCTCCGAGCCCACGAGACCTCTCTACATCTC
>CAJXPC010000175.1 GCA_913057845.1 uncultured Pseudomonadota bacterium | reverse complement strand
GTATAAGAGACAGATATGATCATAAATAAAAAAAATATCAGATTGGCGGAATTTTTTGGCTGTTTCGGGCTGATTGCTTTCGCACTATTCCTTCAACACTACGAAGGACTAGCACCTTGTCCAATGTGCATCTTGCAACGATATGCGTTTATTCTCATTGGGGTGACCGCCTTAATTTCTCTACCTTTTCCCACAAAGAGATTTCTTTCACAAATATTCTCTTGGCTCATCATCCTATTTGCGGGACTTGGGTCTGGTGTTGCCTTGCGACATGTATGGCTAGAACACAACCCACCCGAGATATTTGATTGTGGCGCAGACCTCGGTTTTGTCGTAGACACCTTCCCATTAGCGGAGGCCTTACCAATGATATTCAGAGGAACCGGTGACTGCTCAATCGTTTTATGGAGATTTGCAGGATTATCAATTGCGGAATGGGCCTTAGCTTGCTTCATCATCATCCTATTGACCGAATTAATTTTTCTAAAGAGAAAGTAAAAAAAAGAATCCGGCTGACCATCAGCGATCATAATAAGGACGTAAAAAAACCAGCCGACGCTGGTTTTTTACGAACATAATGTTTGCTTATTTTCCAAGTAACTTCTGAAGCTCTCCAGACTGATACATTTCACGCATGATGTCTGAACCGCCCAAAAATTCACCGTTCACGTATAGCTGAGGGATCGTTGGCCAATTTGAAAAATCTTTAATCCCCTGACGAATATCTTCATCAGCTAAAACATTAACAGTCGCGACATCCTCTGCACCGCACGCTTCTAACATTTGCACAGCAGCAGCAGAAAAGCCGCACATGGGCGCCTCTGGCGACCCTTTCATATATAAAACAACTGCATTGTCTGTTACTTGTTTTTTGATGATCTCATTCGCATCCATTTAAATTCCTTTTCTCATACTCTTCAATTTGCCCGCCACTCGGAGCTAACAGCCATAAGCTATCCGGGTTACAGCCCCTATTCTACCACCGCTGATCCGTGGGTTCCCTGACAAATCTACCGCATTAAACAAAGACATAAAACCTTGTTCAGCCAAAAGATCTTGGCAACGACCAAGCTGGTCGTAACCGTGCTCAAACAACAACCACCCTCCCTCATTGAGAAATGATTGACCTTGCTCCAAAATTTCGCTGATTGCATCAAGCCCTTCGGGTCCAGAAACAAGCGCTTCTATAGGCTCATAACGAAGTTCTGGCGACTTAAGATGTCCATCATCAGCCGCAATATAAGGCGGGTTAGCCAGAATCAAATCAAAAGTTCCAGATACTTTAGAAAACCAATTGCTTTCAACGAAAGAAATTGAAGCGCCGGGGCAAAGGCTTCTTACGTTCGCCTCTGCAACTTTAAGGGCATTCTTGGAAATATCAGCGGCCACGACATCAACACCTGGCGCATTGATCGCCACTGAAATAGTGATGGCCCCCGATCCGGTGCCGAGATCCAACACTCTTTTTAGGTTATGGCTTTGAATTTTTTCGATTGCCACATCAACCAGCAATTCAGTCTCAGGTCTGGGGATCAATACATGTTCGTTGACTTTAAAAGAAAGACCGTAAAACTCTTTTTCACCAAGAATATAAGCAATAGGTTTCCCGTTAATTCTGTCTTGAAATAATTTTTTGTATTTTTCGATATGCAATGGATCTGACATTAAACTTGGCTCTTTAATCAAATCCAACTGACCCAGCCCAATCGCATGAGCGAACAAGATTTTTACCTCTCTAATGGCCTCCATTCTAGATAAGCCAAAAGCCCGAACCAGGCTCAGAATATCAGACTCAATTGAGCCGTCTTTGATCATGATGGTAGCCGTTAATTCAGTCTCTATTCCGATGCAATAGCGAGTAATTCAGCTTGATGCTCGGAGAGGAGGGTGCTGATGACTTCATCAAGCTCTCCCTCCATAATTTGAGACAGCTTATATAAGGTCAAATTGATTCTGTGCTCAGTCAATCGACCTTGAGGAAAGTTGTACGTCCTGATTCTTTCCGATCTATCACCACTGCCGATAAGTGTTTTACGTGTTGCCGCCTCTTTAGCCTGATGCTCTTGAGTTTGCAATGCATTTAACCTTGCGGCCAAAACTGAGAGTGCCCGCGCCTTATTCTTATGTTGTGACCGATCATCCTGACACTCAACAACTAATCCAGTAGGAAGATGAGTAATACGAATCGCAGAATCGGTTTTATTAATGTGCTGGCCTCCGGCCCCTGAGGCTCGATACGTATCAATGCGTAGTTCACTGGGGTTGATTTCAACATCTTTCAATTGATCAGCTTCGGGCAAGACTGCCACTGTGCACGCGCTCGTATGGACGCGACCTTGCGTCTCCGTTTCTGGGACACGTTGCACTCTATGACCACCAGATTCAAACTTTAATTGTGCATAAACATTGTCGCCGCTGATCTTAACGATCACCTCTTTGTACCCACCAAGGTCGGATTCATTGTGAGAGATCATCTCAACAACCCATCGATTCTTTTCGGCATACTTATAGTACATTCTGAGGAGGTCTCCTGAAAAAAGAGCGGACTCATCTCCCCCCGCACCTGCCCGTATCTCCAAGAACACATTGCGACCATCATTCGGATCCTTGGGCAATAAAGACTTTTGCAAAAGACCCGTAAGAACAATCTTCTTTTCTTCTCCCTCGAGAATTTCTAATTTTGCCAACTCATTCATGTCAGGGTCATTAAGCAAACCTTTAGCCATTAACACATCGTGATCGACCTTTAGATAATCGCGATAATTTAAAACAATCCGCTCAAGCTCTGCATGCTCTCTCGTCCACCCAGTAAAGACATCCATATCTAAAGTGGCACTCTCTGTACTCATCAGCGCATTGAGCTCCTCATGCCTTAGAGATAATTTTTCTAATTTATCTAGCAATGACTGCTTCATTTAATCCTTATCCAATCCATAAAGCCTCTTTAAAGCATCCGAGAGACTCATTTGTTCATTATTCGACTCATCATTAAGCGCACGACTGGGCTCATGCATAAATTTATTAGTGATTGCACGCGACAGGCTTTTAATCACTGCCTCTGGTTGCTCACCCTTAGCAAGTAACGCAAGGGCTTTTTCTAACTCACTCTCCCTTATGAATTCGCCATGCTGACGAAACTTCTTGATAACCGGAGCAGATTTCGCTCTATCAAGCTGATCTGTAAATTGAACTAACCTATCCTTTATTATTTTTTCAGCCTCCCGCGCCGCTTCCTCTCGATTCCTCATCCCATCTTTAACAATTTCACCAAGATCGTCTACGGTATAAAGAAACACGTCATCTAATTCAGACGTTTCAGTCTCAATATCACGAGGTACCGCAAGATCGATCAAGAGCATTGGTTTATGCCGCCTTAACTCAATGGCCTTCTGAATCACGCCTTTCCCAAGAATCGGTATTGGACTACCCGTGCACGAGACAACAATATCGAATTCGCATAACCGCTGAGCAATCTCATTTAATGGGAAAAAGTTACCGTTTAGCACATCAGCTAATGCTTCTGCCCGACTCAACGTTCGATTGGTAAAAGACATGCCGTGAACATTTAAGGATGCAAAATATTCAGCGCACGTGCGATTCATGTCTCCCGCACCAATAAACAAAACTTTTGACGTCGCGAGCGTCCCAAAAATACGCTCACTCACTTTGACAGAAGCAGCCGCAAGCGAAATCGAGTGGGCACCCACATTGGTGTTTGTCCTTATATATTTCGCGACCGAGAAACTCGTATCAAATAATTGTCTTAGCTTAGGCCCGAGCGCTCCTGCTGCCTCTGCTGCACGCACTGAGTTTTTTAGTTGTCCAAGAATCTGCGTCTCACCAAGAACCATCGAGTCAAGGCCGGCCGACACACGAAAAGCATGCTGAGCCACAAATTCTCCAGTGTGCCTATAAAGAACGGGAGAGAGCTTCTCCATAGAAAAACCACGGTAATCGGCGAACCATTTAAGGACCTCGTCAAAGCTTGTGGCTACGCTATATATTTCCGTACGGTTACAAGTAGACAAAATCACCGACTCACTAACCCCCTCTGAATTTTGTAAGCTTTTTAGCGCCGATTCTATTTCATCGTCGCCAATAGCCAATGCCTCTCTTAAATCGAGAGGGCAGGTATCATGGCTGAAACCTACGGAGTAGTATCTGTGGTCCTGAACTGTCAATGGAGAGGGCTATTTTTACTGATTATGAGCGGGGAAAATTCATGTTTTTAACTTCACTAATACGACTAAAATCGACACCGCCTTCAGCTAACATCGGCATGCATTGGTGATATAAGCACCTTTAATTCGCAGCGCCTCCAGAGATAAATGCACATCGCGGGCCGAATTGAACTGGCAAATTTAATTTAAGGATACAACCACCGCCGCTACCCACGTTTAACAGCGCTTACGGGAACGGACAGTCTCGCCGACTTGTCTCTTATACACATCTCCGAGCCCACGAGACCTCTCTACATCTCGTATGC
>CAJXPC010000174.1 GCA_913057845.1 uncultured Pseudomonadota bacterium | reverse complement strand
ATCTACACCTCTCTATTCGTCGGCAGCGTCAGATGTGTATAAGAGACAGGGCCTACAGTTTATTAAAAATTTTAAACAAAATGCCGACAACAAAACCTAAACACACATGCGACATCGTAATTACTTTTGGTGATTGCGATCCTGCAGGCATCGTATTTTATCCGAACTTCTACCGCTTTATTGATAGAACTTTTCATGATTGGCTTAGGCAGTGGGGAAGCCATAATACACTCGCGAATCGCGTTAATGGATTAGCGCTGGGTCTAATTGAATCTGGCGCACAGTTTCATCATGTCGTTCGCGATGGCGATGCACTAAGGGTGGACTTGCAAATTTGCGACTGGAGATCTAAGACGTTCCGCATTGAATACAAAGCTTATGTTGCCGAGACACTATGTTTAACCGCTTTCGAAGTGCGTGGTTTATTTCAATCAATCGACAATAAAATAAAAGCCGCCCAGGTGTCTCTGCTTAAAACGATCATTGATCCTTAATCATCTTCTGGCAACATCAACAATTGCCTCTCCTTAGCTAACCGTAATACTTCTCGCTTATCGTCATCCGGCATGTCAACCCATACGCTTATTTCATCCATCGTTCGAAAGCAGCCCAGGCAAACGCCACTAGTGGGATTCAACTGACATATATCTACACATGGGGATTCAATAGTACTCATATCACGATCGCTTCTAATAAAAGTGTTATGCCACCAAATGCCGCTTCGACAGAAGCGCCCGGCCAGCCCTAGAAGAGGTTGGTCGTTCTAAGTACTCACATATGTACTCAGCCGCGACAAGTAGCTTGTTCATATCAACTCCTGTTTCGATACCCATACCATTCAACATGTACAGGACATCCTCTGTCGAAACATTTCCAGTAGCACCGGGAGAATAAGGACAACCGCCGAGGCCTGCTATCGAACTATCAAAAATAGAAACACCCACTTCTAGGGAAGCAAAAATATTCCCAATAGCCTGACCATAAGTATCATGAAAGTGTCCGCCGAGGTTTTCCACTGGCACAACTTTCGCAACATGCTCAAAGAGATCCTTGGTTCTTCGGGGAGTTCCGACCCCAACAGTGTCGCCTAAAGAAACCTCGTAACATCCCATGTCGTATAACTGTCGCGCCACATCCGAGACAACTGCAGGATCGACCTCCCCCTCATAGGGACATCCAAGCACAACAGAAATATATCCACGAATACGCAAGCCACAACGAGCAGCCTCATCGCACACTATTTTCTGTCTCTCTAGGGACTCCTTGATCGTGCAATTAGTATTCTTCTGCGAAAACGTTTCGCTAGCTGCAGCGAAACCAGCAACCTCTTGCACTCCAGCTTCAACAGCCGCCTCCAAACCTTTCAAATTAGGCACTAACACTGGATAACAAACGTCAGATCGTATTGCGGACTGTATAAATACCTCTCTCGTATCCGCCATTTGAGGCACCCACTTTGGAGAGACAAAGCTACCTGCCTCAATCACCGATAAACCTGCATCCGCAAGCTTATTAATTAGCTCCACCTTAACGTTAGTTGGCACATGCACTTTTTCGTTTTGCAATCCATCTCGAGGCCCTACCTCCACAATTTTGACGCGACTCGGCATACTCATTATTTATCTTCCTCCAGTGCGAGAAGCTCTACACCCTCCAACACTTGGTCTCCCTCAGAATAAAATATCTCAACAACCGTTCCAGACTTAGGCGAAAGAATCGTATGTTCCATTTTCATGGCTTCGACTATAACTAGGGCCTGCTCTTTTTGCACTGAGTCGCCAACTGCCACTAAAATCTGCCTGACGTATCCGGGCAACGGAGCGATCAGTAATTTTCCAGATTCCTCCTCCACAGACAAATCAAGCTGAGAAAGTGATATGACCGTTGTCTGCCCCTCACAAAAAATTGTCACCCCAGATTCACCATCAAAGACGAAGCCTTCAGCAGATTTTCCAGAGACCTTAACCTGTATTTGATCCGAGTTGTAACCCACACTATTAAGCTCATACTCAGACCCATCGAATACGAATTGAGTTTTATTCAAACACAGGCTCAATAACACTTCGTGCGTCTGATCCTCACAAATTAATCTAAATACACGACTTGCATCTCGGTTTAGCCTCCAGCCATCAATATGCCGCCAAGGCGAATACAAGTCCGAAGATGGGCCTGGCTCCAGCTGACCATCGAACATCCCCCTTAATTCATAAGCCAAAAATAGTGCTACGGCAGTTACCGAAATCAACTCTTGTGATTTAGATAAGCTTTTTATATACCGATTGATCAACCCGGTATTGAGATTTTTAGGCTGTTGTTCTGCTTCGCTAAAATCGGGAACAGAGATCAACGCCCTTAAAAAATTAATGTTCGTTTGAATGCCGGCCAATTGGTAAGCCGAAAGGGCAACATTCAATTTATTCAAAGCAGCTTGCCTCGTTTCGCCCCAACAAATAATTTTAGACATCATTGGGTCATAATAAACACCCACCTCATCACCCACTTGAACGCCCGAATCAATACGCACATCCGCGTCAGCGCCTTTGCGCTCCTGAAGATATTCTATGCGTCCTGAGACCGGGAGAAAATCACGCGCGGGGTTTTCCGCATAGACTCTAGACTCAACAGCATGGCCTTTTAGTTTAATATCCTTTTGCTGTTTAGGCAGCGCCTCGCCAGCAGCAACTCGCAATTGCCACTCTACAAGATCTTGTCCAGTGATCATTTCGGTAACTGGGTGCTCTACCTGTAAGCGTGTATTCATCTCCATGAAATAAAAATTTTTCTTCTCATCCATGATGAACTCAACAGTCCCCGCTCCCTCATAACCCGCCGCTTTCGCAACAGTGATGGCAGTTTCCCCCAAACTTCTTCGAAGCTCTTCGGAAATGGCTGGAGCAGGCGCTTCCTCAATGACCTTTTGATACCTTCTTTGCAGAGAACAATCTCGTTCAAACAAATGCACATAATTACCCTGCTGGTCTGCAAAAATCTGAACTTCGATATGGCGTGGCGCTTTGATATATCGTTCTAACAAAACATGGTCGTTATTGAAGCTATTTTTCGCCTCTCTTCGTGCGCCAGTTAGCGCAGTCATAAAATCGCCTAACCGATCAACCACGCGCATGCCTTTTCCTCCGCCACCGGCACTCGCCTTAATCAAAAGCGGAAATCCTATTCGGCTTGCCTCCGCGACCAACACTTCGTCACTTTGATCCTCGCCATGAAAACCTGGCAACAGTGGAACTCCAGCTGTTTCGACAATCGTTTTGGCTGAACTTTTTAACCCCATAGCTCGTATAACTTTCGAGGAAGGGCCAATAAATTTGATTCCATCCGCCTCACAAAGCTCCGCGAATTCAGCATTTTCAGATAAAAACCCATATCCTGGGTGAATTGCTTCTGCACCCGTTGTTAGGGCAACCTCTACGATTCTCTGGGCATTTAAGTAAGATTCTGCGGGTGATGCACCGCCAATCATTACACTTTGATCACACGCGTGTGTATGGAGAGCGTTCACATCAACCGCAGAGCAAACCGCTACTGTTTGCACGCCCATTGCCTTCGCAGTTCGAGCAATTCGAACAGCGATTTCGCCTCTATTTGCGATGAGAATCTTTGAAAACATCAGGACCTAATACTCGCAATCATTTTAAGTGGTTATAAACCGAATTTAGTAAAAAATATCGTATGTAAAAATAAACAATGGCTTACCTTGAGCGTCCGGTTAAAAAGGTTATCAGCTGCTGATTAATTAGAGAAAGTCCAAAGTGAGTTTATCAATTTATCAAACGGGACTTACTTTAAATATATTTCAACCCAAAATGAGTCGGCCTCATGCTTCATCCTCACCCACCCAACTCGGTTTTCTTTTTTCAAGAAAAGACCTAATACCCTCTTGCCCCTCATTAGATGCTCGAACGCGAGCAATCCGAATTGCCGTCTCATTGATAAGCTGTTGGTCGAGGGCAGACTGATCAATTATTTCAATCAGCGCTTTGGTTTCTCGATGCGCGTCGGCACCCCCGTAGTTGAAATGTTTGACGAAGGTTTTGACCATATCGTCTAAAGCCTCAATATCGACAACTTCTTGCACAAGCCCAAAGCGTTGAGCATCTGCGGCAGTGAACCGCTCTGCAGTCATCATGTATCTACGCGCCGCTCGAATACCCATAGCAGACACGACATAAGGGCCAATGGTTGCCGGTATCAACCCAATTCTGACTTCAGACAAACAAAATTGTGTTTCTTTTGAAGCGATCGCAATATCGCATGCGGACACCAACCCCATCCCGCCAGCAAATGCATGACCGTTAACTCGAGCGATCGTGGGTTTTGGTAGGCGATACAGCTCATCTAACATACGCGCTAAATTACCAGCGTCGGACCGATTCTCCTCGAATGTATACTCCGACATTCGTTTCATCCAGTTTAGGTCCGCACCCGCACAAAATGATTGCCCACGACCTGCCAGGACCTGTCTCTTATACACATCTGACGC
>CAJXPC010000173.1 GCA_913057845.1 uncultured Pseudomonadota bacterium | reverse complement strand
GTCTCGTGGGCTCGGAGATGTGTATAAGAGACAGATTACCAGGTGTGCGTTTTTCTCTAGGCGTTGAGAAGAATGGATCATTTGACACACAGACCTGGCATTTCCCTAAAGGCATAGAAGGCTATTTTGCTGAGGCTATCGTCGGACGGGACACAGTGGGGACCACTTTTTTCGGTGAGCGGTACGTTACAAATTCATCTGAATCCAACTTGTTTGCAGAGGGTGAAGGTGCACAATGGGCGTTGTCGTGGACAACGGAAGGGGAGGTCATTAGCGAATCCTACGTGAATATGATTCCTACTCGCCAAGGTGGGACACACGTTTCCGGACTTAGAGATGGGGTGTATCAGGCGATTAAGAGTTTTATCGACCACCATGCCATGGGGCAAAGAGGTTTAAAGGTTGTCCCCGATGATGTGTGGTCTAGGGCTAATTTCGTTTTAGCATGTAAAATTCTCGACCCCCAGTTTAAAGGTCAAGTGAAAAATGAGCTTATTTCGCGCGATGCATTTAAGCTCGCGTCGCAAATGATTCGAGATCCGATTGAGTTGTGGCTAAATCAACATGTCGATGAAGGCAAGCGTATTGCTGAGTTGGTTCTCCGGCAAGCAGTACAGCGAACCCGTTCAGCTCAAAAAACAGAACGAAGAAAAACATCTGGAATAGCAGTGTTGCCAGGGAAACTGACGGATTGTGCGTCTGAAGACCCTGCCCGTAATGAACTTTTTATTGTGGAGGGTGATTCCGCAGGTGGGTCAGCAAAAGGGGCGAGAGATAAAGAATTTCAAGCGATTCTACCCTTGAAAGGTAAGCCTAAAAATACATGGCAGGATGCCCCGAATTCGCTTTATTCAAACAAAGAAATCGAGGCTATCGCGCTGGCCATAGGTATAGATCACCACACCTTGGATGATCCAATAGATCTAACCAATTTGCGGTATCACAGAATCAATATTCTCGCGGATGCTGATGTCGACGGTGCTCATATTCAGGTTTTGCTACTCACATTATTTTTTCGACATTTTCCCAAGTTAATTCAGAGTGGGCATATTCACATTGCGCAACCGCCACTTTTCCGGATTGATGTGCCTTCGCATGGAAAGAATAAACCGGCACGTAAGTTATATGTTCTGGATGAGCAGGAGCTTAAAATTTTAGAAGAAAAGTTGATTGATGAGGGCATCAAGCGCCAAGGATGGTCGGTGAGTAGATTTAAGGGGTTAGGTGAAATGAGCCCAGATCAACTATGGGATACAACGCTCAATCCTGATACACGACGTACTTTACAAGTGACTTTTGAGGACGTTATGGAAGAATCGTTAGATATATTTGGAATGATGATGGCACGCGAGAATGCGGGGCAGCGTCGAAATTGGATGGAGACTTTTGGCAACTTAGTCGAGGCTGATTTCTCATGAACAAGTTCGTAGTTTTTTGTCGGTCTAGTGCTTTGATGTTATGTCTTTTTTGCTCGAGTGGGATTGCCGGGCAAGAGGCTAAGATTATTGAGTACGGTATTTATAATGATGCTCGGGAATTGATTAAACAAACAAAAATTGTTCCAGCAGGCGAGGTCGTGCAATTTGGTTTTTGTTTTGAGGTCTTTGTCAATTTTTTTGATGATAATAAGTATATGCTCACGCAGACGTTGGCTCACCCTGAGATCGCGGATGATGGAGGTTGGCCTAATATCGGATACAACGTCCCGCGAAAATTTAAGGTCGTTAACGGTACGGCATTTGGGTGTGTGGGGTACAACGCCCGAGCAGAAAAAGAGGCGCCGGCGGGAGAGTGGATATTCAGTTTGTCCGATGGCAATGATGAATTGGTCCAATTCACATTTATTTTGAAGTAATAAATAAGATATGTAACTTCGATCAAGCAATGATATGAGTCAACAGAAAGAGTTATTTGAAATGAGTAAAGTCGAAGAAAATCCTGTGAAGAAGCCCAATGCTGTCTCTTTACGTAAAGCCACTGATGTACTACCAGATTATTTTGCGCCCTTGGGTCGTATTAATTTCTCTGATGCCATTCCATTAGGCAGATATGCATCAACTCAATATTTGCAGTACGCCATAGCCACGGTTAAGGATCGAGCTCTGCCAAGGCTCGCTGATGGTCAGAAACCGGTACAGTCAAGAATTTTATATGCAATGTGGGAAATGAATGCCATTGCCGGTAATCCCAGGAAAAAATCAGCACGAGTTGTCGGTGATGTCTTAGGTAAGTTTCACCCTCATGGTGATTCGTCGGTCTACGATGCCTTAGTTCGAATTTCCCAGAATTTTACGCTTCGTTATCCCTTGGTTGATGGTGAGGGAAACTTCGGATCTAGAGATGGCGACGATGCTGCTGCCATGAGGTATACAGAGGCAAGACTCACGAAGTTTGCCGAGGTGCTGCTTAGTGAATTGGATGAGGGAACGGTTGATTTTATTCCTAACTACGACGGTAGTGTCAATGAGCCTTGTTTGCTACCTGCTCGTTTGCCTGTTTTATTACTCAATGGTGCAAGTGGTATTGCCGTAGGTATGGCAACGGAGGTGCCTAGCCATAACCTCAGTGAGGTGTCTTCGGCTGTTGTCTCGCTCATCAAGAAACCAGAGATGAGTATCAAACAGGTCATGCGTCATATTAAGGGCCCAGATTTTCCGGGAGGGGCTCAAATCATCACCAGTTCCTCGGATATCTCAGAAGTCTATACGACAGGTCGGGGTGCGGTTCGAGTGCGGGCTAGATGGACCGTGGAGAAATTAGCACGAGGACAATGGCAGTTGGTAGTCACAGAACTGCCTCCGGGTGTTTCATCTAGAAAAATTCAAGAGGAAATCGATGCGATCACAAATCCTCAGCCGCGGGCTGGAAAGAAGACAATTACAATAACTCAGCAAAAAGAAAAGCAAGCCATGTTGTCGGTGCTAGATCGAATGCGTGATGAATCGGATCGTAATAATCCAGTTCGTATGGTCTTCGAGCCAAAGACATCGAGGATTGGTGAAGATGAATTCATTAATGCCTTACTTGCACGCACTAGTTTGGAAACAAATGTTTCTATTAATCTTGTAAATGTTGGATTAGATGGCCGTCCAACGGGGAAGAATCTTCTCGAGATATTAACGGAGTGGATTGAATTTCGACGTTCAACAGTAACGCGACGAACAGCTTACCGCCTGGAGAAAGTTGAAGACCGCATACATGTTTTAGAGGGGCGGTTGTTGGTCCTTCTCAATGTGGATGATGTTCTGAAAATAATCAGAAATTCAGAAAAGCCTCGACAGGATTTAATGTCAGAATTTAATCTATCTGAGCGCCAAGCAGACGATATTCTCGATATGAGATTGCGGCAGTTAGCTAAACTTGAACATATTAAGTTGGAACAGGAACTCAAAAACCTCACTAAAGATCAAAAAGCCTATAAGACTATTTTGAAGAATAAGAATCATCTTGAAGAGTTAATCATCGAAGAGATTGAGTCTGACAGCAAGCAGTTCGGTGATAAGCGGCGCACAGTTATAGAAGTATCGGAGAAAGCTGTGCTTGAAGTTAAAGCTTCTGATGATCCGATCACGGTAGTGTTCTCTAAGAAGGGATGGATTCGAATGAGGCAGGGTTGGGACGTTGAGCCCAGCAGTCTAAGCTTTAAGGAAGGGGATGGGCTCTCATCGATCATCCAATGCCGATCGGTTGATCCAGTCGTATTTTTAGATTCTAAAGGTAGGGCTTACAGTATTGATGCCGATATACTTCCGTCAGGTAGGGGAGATGGTGTGCCTGCTTCCTCCTTATTAGATCTGCAGGATGGCGCTCAAGTGATGCATTGTATCGCCGGCACCTTAAAAGCAAGTGTTTTTGTTGCCACGACGGGCGGATATGGGTTTTTTACTAAGCTAGGGGATATGGTTTCTAATCGACGTGCTGGACGAGATTTTATGTCAATGCCGGAAAGTGAGGTTCCCATTACGCCACAATTTTTTAATCACGAAACTGATCATTTGGTAGCTGTGGTGTCTGAAAAGGGTAAGTTATTAATCTTCTCTGCTGAGGAGATCAAATTTCTCTCTAAGGGACGTGGCGTGATCGTGATGGGGTTAGATGACGACGATAAGCTGTCTGCAACCAGGTTGTTAAATAAGAGAACAGCCAAGATCATCGGTCAGTCACCAAGGGCCCAAAAAGTAGATACTATTTTGATAACTGGTGACAAGTTTGAACACCATTATCTGAGGCGTGCGCGTATGGGGCGAGTTCTACCAAGAAAATTGATAGGCCCTCATAGTATTTCAGGCGGTTAATTTAGTATGGTGCGCGGCTAACGTCAGTCTTTGGCGGACATGCTGGACGACGTTACAATCCGGTCACTGCGACGACATTGAATATCGCTGTGTCTTCTCGTATTTTTTTAATGTCTTGATACTCCTCAGACGAGTACCATTGGTGAATTGTCTCCATGTCAGTAAATTCACACATCACGAGCCTTTTGGGCGACCAGTCCCCCTCTATGATT
>CAJXPC010000172.1 GCA_913057845.1 uncultured Pseudomonadota bacterium | reverse complement strand
ATCTACACCTCTCTATTCGTCGGCAGCGTCAGATGTGTATAAGAGACAGACCTTGGACAATAGCGCTTAAATTGTTTCCAAAGTCTCGTTCAATACCAACGACAACATGCATGAATGAATTTTTTATAAAATCATCTAGCCCTGATGAATCTTTCGTTTCCGTGTGCGCAGCTTCGATAGCATACCGATTCGAACCCACGATCGTCGCAAGATCAGCGCCTATAACATTGACCTTATTGTATTGTTGTTGGACCAAGATATCAGCACCCGAGGTTCCCGTAATAGCTAAGTCAGCATTCAGGTCAAACCCGGAAAAATAAGAAATAGACCAATCAACATTACCTCCAGATTGATCAAACTTTATTGCATATTGGTGATGGTCTTCAGGAATGTTATGAACAAACTGTAATCCAGGTGTGTTTGCGGGAGGGAGTTGATTGGGTTCAAAATTCACAAGCCAAACACCTGTGATACTGGAATGCATTCCAAATACCTTGCTGATTTTTACAGCCTCTGTTCCCATCCGCTCTTCATCAATTTCGGGTGATAATAGTGTGAAATCTCGAGGTGTAAGGTTGTCTGTGGGATTCAATCTATCGGCTCTGCCCCAAGCAACGATTTGACGTCCAAGCCTGTAATCCCAATCCCCGGATCGAAAGTGAACGTAGATTTCTTTAACGCGATGATCACTGCTTTCACTACCAAAAGTGTCTTGGTTATAAATATATCCATCTGCATAGAGCGTGAGGCCTTGTCTTAGGCGTTTGTCGAGTGTTAGCCATGTCGAACTCGTAATGAGATTATTCTCATTATTATTTAATCGATTTGATGACCAATACCCACCCCGTAATGAACCTGTGATTCCAAGCTCTTTCATCGGTGAATACCAATTTTCATTAGATTTTTCGTACTCGCCTTCAAAACTAATTTCTGGACTCAACGATGGCTCATCCGCCATAACTGAGTCATTATCTTGCGATAATGCTTTTTGATTGCTGAGGAATAAAAAAGCTATTAAAAAAGCGACTCCATAAATTTGGAGTCGCTTCGATTTAAAAACCAACAACTCTCTAGTCATTCACTTTCCATATATCGCTTTGTGAAATAAGAATCTTTGACTCCTACATTCACTTTTAGTTTGTCCACTTTGACAATGGTTGAATGGCCTGAAATTACGTTAGTTGCTCTTAACTCCATTGCTGCCCACCTGTTTTTATCTGGCTCGATAAGCTGTAAATCTTTAAAGCTCATCTGCTTGTACAACGCTCCCGATAGGTTATACATTTCTGCCTTACGTGTTACGTAAGCTTCTTTTTGAATCCAAGAGAGGCGTTTCGAGTAACCAGTATTTTTCGCAGTTGTTTTGTTTTTTGGTGTTGACTCAATCAGATAGCACTCAAAACCGTCAATGAGCTCTTCTCCCGCAATGGTATGGTCCCAATCTTGAACCTTATGCCCAATTACGTCCCCATATGAAAAGTCAGTCCCAACAAAACTATCTCTTTTATTACTGGAAACAAGTCTTCGAACTTTTTTCATACTAGGTAGATAAAGCCAAATATCATCGTCCCTCTCAGATTGTTCGATCAACAGCGAAACCACACCCCTAACGTCGGTAGGTTCGATAAATCGAGTCATTCGCATATTGTCAATCCCATTTTTTTGCAGCTTGGTCGTTCCGAAAGTCTTACGCACGCGCTCTTTACCTGATTTATTTCTCAGAATGAATGTGCTCTCGGATTCTGAGTCCGTAACTTTAGTTACAACGAAATTCTCTTCCATGATTTCAGCCGCAGACTGAGCGAAACTTGCCAGCGGCGTGAGACAGAAGATGGTGCCAAGTGCTAAAAAGGTCGCATTGAATGCAAACGTTGTTGCATTTATTTTCATTTTTTTACTCCATCAAAGATGAATTTTGGTCTGAATTTGAGTATCAGAGACGGCATTACTGTAAGAGCTGCTGTAACGCTTACAATCATCGCTGTACCTATTAAAAATGCCGTCCAGGTATGCGGGTAGTATCCGCGCGAGAATGCTTGCACGGCATACCCTCCAGTCACAGCCGCTGCTACAAACAAGCAAGCCGTCCCAGCAGTACGAAGCACTTTATGAAAGGCTTCATCGACTCCTGTACCTTTCGCAAGCTCCTCTCTCAGACGGAAAAGCATATATATCGCATAGTCTGCTCCAATTCCGATAGCTAGTGAGGATACTAACGCGGTAGGGATATTTAAACTCAGCCCCAGTATGCCCATTAGCCCCATATTAGTTAAAACAGAGAGTAGCAATGGCGTGACGACGAGTAATCCAGCTACCGGGGTTCGGAAAATAATTGAGGCGAACAAAAACACCACTCCGGCAATTTGAGCAATATTAAGCAGTTTATCCTTCACGATAACTTCTGCTAGAGCCGCACTTTGAGCAACGCTCCCTCCAACATTCACAGTCACTGTTGATGGAAAGTTTTCATCAACGAAATTCTGAATATTGCTCCATAGAGTAAGCATGTCGGTGGTGTTGTCGCTGTGAGTAAATACGACCATATTGGCTAACTTGTAGTCGTAGTCTACGTACGGATCAAAATCCCCAGGTGAGCCCGACATAGAGTAGATCAATAAGTATTCAGCTATCGTGTTTCTGTTGTCTGGTATCCGATAATAACTAGGATCGTCAGCATGCATTGACTTGTTCATTTGTTTAATGAAGTCAGCTATGGACATAACCTTACCGATATTGGGTTCAGTTTCGATAAATCGAGCTAATTGATCCATCGCTTTTAGAACAGCCGGATCTTTAATGGCGTCTTGTTCCTCGCCTTCAATCATAAGATAAATCGTATTGGTTCCTGCCATTCGCTCATTAAGCGCACGATCGTTTTGCATCACCTCTAAGTCTGGCGAGAAATAGCCTTTTAAAGAACTTTCGATACTCAATTTTGACATCCCATAAATAGAAACAACTATTAAAACCGCTGTAATACTAAAGATATGTTTTCTATTTGGGCCGAGAATGGTTCTCGCATAAAAACCAGTGATTCTGTCCCATACTCTTTCCTCCCGCTCTAAGTTGGTTTCGCCTTGGCTTGGAGGTGGAAGAATGGCTCTTAGCGCTGGAATGAATGTCATTTCAACGATTAAGATACTAAGGATTCCAATGCCAGAAAATATACCAAAAACCCTGATGGACACTATGTCAAAAACCATTAGCGAGAAAAACCCGCAAGATGCTACGATGCCTGCCGTCAGCATGACAGGGCCAATTTTTACGATAGAGTCAATAACAGCTTGGCGATTTGCGGAAATGCTGGCGTCATCGGCAACGATACGCTTCGGTTTGAAAATATAAATAATTAATCGTATTGATGCCCAAAGGAAAAATAGCCAAACCGGTATCAGTGAGACCGAACCTACCTGGAGAGTTGCCGACACCCCGTCGCTGAGTTCACCTGTTTGAAAGCCTTTGTAAAGTCCCCATAAGACCGGAACGCCAAGCATGATCGGTGATAGCTTACCAAGAATACGGCTCACATCGAAGAATTTTGTTTTCGTATATTGAGCCCCATTTGGTTGGGCATTATTGTATTCTTCGTAGTACCTCTTCAGCAGCTGCACGGCATGTCCGGCGCCAACTGCCAGGACTAATGTTGGCGTTAACGTATTAAATATATCCAGCGGGACATTCGCGAGTCCCATGAAACCCAGCGCCCAGATCACTGCGATTATAGGGGTCACTAATGGAAGTATTAAGCCTTGTAGGGTTCGAAATGCCTCAAAATGAATAATCCCGATAATGATTATCGCAATCATTAATAAGAAAGGGGTTCTTTCAGCAAATTTCTCGATTAACGCTATAAAAGGGGGGTACCCCGTAACTTCAATGGTGACTGAGTCATCTCGCTCTGGGTCAACAGCTTCACTGATGCGATCCGAGACATATGTAAACCCGACGCGACCTTCTTTTTTATCTTCGGGAGATGCATCTCTGACCTCGGCGAGGATTGTTAGGGTTTTAAAGTCCTCTGAGACAACCGAATTCATATACGAATTATTGCGAAGTAATGCCTCTTTCAAGGCCGCCAAACCCTCAGGTGTAGTCGGCACTTCCTCCATCATCTGTTGGACTTGCATCCCATCCTCGGTACCTTTGATATCCTTGACTCTGCTGGCCGCCACCGATAACAGGTTTGTTTGAACAACTCGTGGTGTCTCGCTCAGTCTTTGCGTAATTCGTTGGACTTTGGCAAGAATCTCAGGCTGGAACACATCGCCATCTTTTGCAGTCACGCCTATCGCGGCAACGTATCGTGATCCAAATACTTCTTCGATCTTAAGAGTGGTTGATACGAAAGGATGAGATTGGGGAACAATAGTATTTGGGTCAATGATAACGGTCAGGTTCCCGAGGTTTTTTACGAAAAAAACCGTTAATCCAAGAATGACCGCGATAACGAGCCAGCGCAACCGGACGATTAATTCAATGTAGTTCCTGTCTCTTATACACATCTGACGCTGCCGACGAATAGAGAGGTG
>CAJXPC010000171.1 GCA_913057845.1 uncultured Pseudomonadota bacterium | reverse complement strand
GCGCGGGATTGTACCTGAAAATGGTGATTAATTTCAGCTATTCATTGAAAATGGCTAAATTTTAAAGTCAGAACCCACTTTTTTTGGGACAGATTTATTTTTGAGTACGACATATTTTGGTAGGCCATTTTTGTACGGTGGATAGGCCTCACCCTTGATTAAGGGTTGCAGATAGCGTACGCAACTGGGTGTTATCCCAAATCCATCACTACTGATGAATTTTTTTGGCATTTTTTTCTCTACATTGGCTACTCTTGTGAGTGGAGTACTGCTGATTTTCCAGCGATAAGGGCTATCTGATAATCTTTCGATGGTGGGCATAACGGCATTGTGACCCTGGAGTGCGAGTTTGACTGCCGATTCGCCTAATGCATAAGCTTGGTCCACATCTACTTGGGATGCGATATGTCTTGCCGCCCTTTGTAAATAGTCCGCTACCCCCCAATGATACTTAAGACCGAGGTCTTCCTTAATGATATTTGCGATGACTGGCGCCACGCCGCCCAATTGTGCATGCCCGAAGGCATCAGTTAGCCCTTGATCCGATAAAAATTTCCCATTAGACCCTTTGACGCCCTCTGAGACAACGATTGAACAATAGCCGTATCTTTTGACCTTATCATGCACCTTTTGTGTGAATTTCTTACGATTAAAAACCACCTCTGGAAATAGAATAATAATCGGCAGTGGGCTTTCTTCGGTGGATGCTAGTCCACCTGCGGCTGCTATCCACCCTGCGTGTCTTCCCATCACCTCGAGAATGAAAACTTTAGTTGATGTTTTAGCCATAGAGGCGACATCGAAGCTTGCTTCTCGTGTCGAAACGGCAACATATTTCGCTACTGATCCAAACCCTGGACAACAGTCGGTGATTGGTAAATCATTATCTACCGTCTTAGGGATGTGTATGGCTTGTATAGGAAACCCCAGTGTTTTCGAGATCTGCGATACTTTCAGGCAGGTATCGGCTGAATCTCCGCCTCCGTTATAGAAGAAGTAATCAATGTTGTGGGCCTTGAAAACAGCTATTAAGCGCTCATATTCGGCTCTGTTTTCTTCCAGCGACTTGAGTTTATATCGACAGGATCCAAACGCGCCAGCTGGTGTGTGCTTAAGCGCTGCAATTGCAGATGCTGATTCTTTAGATGTATCAATCAGGTCCTCCGTGAGCGCGCCAATGATGCCATTTCTTCCGGCAAACACTTTTCCAATTTTATTTTTGTTTTTTCGGGCCGTTTCGATAACCCCAGCGGCTGAAGCGTTAATGACAGCTGTGACGCCGCCAGACTGAGCATAGAATGCATTGGATATTTTTTTCATTGTATTAACTAGGCGGTTAGATGAGCCGTCATCCTTATGTTGAGAATAGTGATTCTTGTTTGATTTGGTTCCTATTACGCATCAAGAGCCTTGAATATTTCATCTCGTATTGATTCTAGGGAGCCAATACCCGTAAATTTCTTATACAAGGGCGCATGACCATCTACTTTTTTAGCACGTTCGGAATAGTAACTAATTAGAAGCTCCGTTTGGTCATGGTAGACCTCCAAACGCTTCGTTATCGTCGCCTCCTTATCGTCATCTCGCTGTACTAAGGGCTCACCTGTCACATCGTCAATTCCCTCTGTTTTTGGTGCGTTGAAGAGTACGTGATAGGTGCGTCCAGACGTTGGATGTACGCGGCGTCCTGATAATCGTTTGATAATTTCTGTATCGTTAACGTCGATTTCGATGACGTAATCGATGTCAACCCCTGCTTCGCTGAGCGCATTCGCTTGAGGAATGGTTCTTGGAAAACCGTCAAAGAGAAATCCATTTGAACAATCGGATTGAGTGATTCGTTCTTTAACTAAACCAATGATGACTGCATCGGGCACTAATCCCCCCGCATCCATAAATGTTTTGGCTTCCACCCCTAGGGTCGTTCCATCTTTCACGGCAGCCCTCAACATATCCCCAGTCGAAATTTGCGGAATGTTGTACTTCTTCATGATGTATGCCGCTTGCGTGCCCTTGCCGGCGCCAGGGGGGCCAAGTAGTATTAATCTCACAATAAATCCTTATTAATTGGTTAGGTCAATCGAGTATTAACGTGCCTGATTGAGCGACGTGCCCATTGATTCTTTTGGGTAGTAGCAGTAATTAAATTATAACTTGCTGAGGAGCTCTCGTGCTCTTTCGAGATCACCAGGAGTGTCGATCCCTGGTGCTGGAGGGACTTGAGTGTGTGTCACAACCATTCGTCGCCCTGCTTGCAGCATCCTGAGTTGCTCTAGTTTTTCAAAAGCCTCTAGGGGACTAAAAGGTAAGTTTGAATATTCGCTTAAGAATTTTGCTCGGTAACCGTAAATGCCGATATGACCAAACCCTGGGTAATCATGTGGAAGATTGTTGTGTTCGTCAGAAAAGGTGTCTCTCGACCAAGGTATCGGGGCTCTAGAAAAATAGAGCGCATAATTTTGATGATTTAAAACAACTTTGACTAGGTTGGGGTTGAACAGATCTTCTCGATCTGAAACCGGGAAGCATGCAGTAGACGCCGACGCGTCTGGTGTGTCCCACAGTTTATGGGCAACGGAGTTGATTAATGCAGGTGGAATAAATGGCTCATCACCTTGCACATTAACAACTAGGGTTTCTGGAGACCAATTTTGTCTCAATGCTACCTCAGCAATACGGTCGGTACCGCTGGCGTGAGTTTTGCTGGTCATGATGACGTGGCAGTCGGACGTTGCTACGGACTCGGCAATACGTTGGTCGTCAGTCGCCACGACGACCTCTTCGGCGCCAGACTTTTTTGCCAAATCGACAACATGACTGATGATGGTTTGCCCGTTGATCGTGGATAGTAGCTTGCCTGGGAATCGCGTGGATTCGTAGCGGGCTGGGATGACAACTTTAAAATGCATTACGCAATATAAGCTGATAAAAAGCTAATCGGTTTGAGTCGGGCGAGCTTCTTCTTCCAACATAATCGGAATGCCATTTTTGATTGGAAATGCGAGTTTACACGCATTGCAGGCTAGTTCGGTATTTTTAGGCAATAGATTAAGTTCGCTTTTGCAAATAGGGCAGACCAATATATCAAGAAGTTTTTTATCCACGGTATGTTTTAATTTTTTCTATGATTTTTGTGATTAGATTGCCATCGAATTCGGCATGCACCGGAAGAAACCAACATTCCTTGCCGGAAACTATAGGGCATTTTACCGCATCTTTTTCAGTCATTAGAATGACATCTTGTTCGATCGAGGTAATGTCTGAGATTGTGTACCCGTGGTGATCGGGGAAAGAGTGGGTTTTTGGCTTTAGGCCTAAGGATTCAAGATGCAGAAAAAAACGTTCCGGATTGCCAATGCCGGCAATCGCAGCGACGTCACGACCCCATAATTCATTGACATTGCATGTGTGGCCGGGGTTGGAAAGGTTGTGAAAGATTTCACCAACAAGGGTCATATTGATGGTTGGAATCGATAGGTCTAGCTTTTCTGAGCCGTTTATGACTGCGAAATCGCATTCGTGAATTCTTTTTTTAGATTCTCTTAGTGGCCCCGAAGGTAAAGGTAATCCGTTTCCAAATTTTCGACTGCCATCGATTACGATAACTTCAATATCTCTCTTGAGGGCATAGTGCTGGAGCCCATCGTCGCTGATGAGGACATTTACGTTTGGGTGTTTTGTGAGTAGATGCTGCGCTGCCTTAATTCGGCTAGGTCCAACCCATACGGGGCTAAGCGTTTTTTTTGAAATGAGGATGGGTTCATCCCCGACCTGTGATGGCACGCTATTCGCAAGGACCTCTTGTTCTTGTCCGTCACCTCGGTAGCCTCTGCTGATGATTCCCGGGGTATATCCGTATGCTTTAAGCGCGTTTGCAATTGCAATAACAGTTGGTGTTTTCCCTGTGCCGCCAACCGTGATGTTGCCAACTACGATTACGGGCACTTCTATTTTCGTTGAGTTGAGGAGCTCATAACGAAACAGTTGTCTTCTGATATGACTCCCCAGTAAAAAAAAGAGGGTCGCCGGCAATAATATTAACGATAGTACGTTGAAACTCTTCCAGGAGCGTGGCACTTAAACTTATCCTTTCGAACAGTTTTTGGGATTCGTACAAATCTAGGGTAATTCAATTTTCACCAAAGCCTAGTGGTATCGTCGCTAATTCTTGCTCTGTCCTATTTAATTTTTTTGTGTCGTGAATGTAATGCGCCCATAGCCAGCAATTCTCGCCGCTTCCATTGTGTAAATGACTGATTGGTGGGTCGCATTAGAGTCCGCACTGATAATGATAACGGGGTCGGCATCCGCGCCAGCAATTTGACGAAGTGTATTCGCGAAAAGAACAGGGCTTTCCATGGAAACCTCCCTGCCGTTTATGAAGTATTGTCCAGATTGAGAAATCGCAATTTCTAGTTTATCAATGGGCTGCTCGACATTGTTTGCGTCAGCAACCGGTAGGTTTATCTTCAACTCTGCATATTGTGAATATGTTGCTGTCTCTTATACACATCTGACGCTGCCGACGAATAGAGAGGTGTAGAT
>CAJXPC010000170.1 GCA_913057845.1 uncultured Pseudomonadota bacterium | reverse complement strand
TCGTCGGCAGCGTCAGATGTGTATAAGAGACAGAGCCGATATCTCGAGTCAGCATCGTTCCAGAATTCACGAATCTCAGATTCGAGATTTCCTTCTAAAATTAGGGTCCAGTCATTGTCGAGATAATCCAATAGTGGTGAAATTTCGTCAAAAAACAGTGGGAGGTAATATTCAATGCCGGGTGGGTTTGAGCCTTTAGAAATCTCTCGGTAGATTAGACTTTTAGATGGATCACCTTCTACAATCTCTCGATATTTAGTGCGAAATTTTGTTCTTGCAGCATCATCCGTAGGAAACTCTTTTGCGGGTAATAGACGTATCTCGTTAACTTTATAGATGCTTCTTTGCGTATCAACATCGAATGTTCGTATGCTGTCAATTTCAGTATCGAACAGATCTATTCGGTATGGCAGGACGCTGCCCATAGGGAAAACATCAATGATCCCCCCTTTTATTGCATACTCTCCAGGCGCGAGGACTTGTGATACAGGAGAATAACTCGCTCTTTGGAGCTTTTCTCTAAAATCATCTAGGTCTAATGTATCTTTGATTTTTAGAAAGAATACGTAACTATTTAAAAATTCTCTAGGAGGTAGATAATAAAGAGCAGTTACAACTGGGACGACCAGTACGTCAATATTTTTAGTATCAATTTGATACAAGGTTTCTAATCTTTGGGAAATTAGATCCTGATGTGGCGAGAATGTATCAAAGGGCAGAGTTTCCCAATCTGGGAAGAGATGAACGCGTAGATCTTTGTTGAAAAATCTAATTTCCTCAACTAATCTATTTGCTTCCGAGGCCTTTTGGCATATCACAGCAAGGGGAGATTTTCGAGTGGTCGCAGTGTTTGCGATAAGCAAACTGAGGCCACTTCGAGAATTCAGCTTGAGTGTTTGTCGTTGCCCATTTTGGGTAATCTGGAGGGAGGGAAGCATGCTTTAAAAAGCATAGATTATAATGCACTAGCGTCACAGCATGTCTGTAACTATAAACGGATAAATTATAAATTGATCAAATGACTCAAATAGCTAACGTTGTCACTTAAAATTTCCCCATCTTATTTCGTTGTGATACCTGCAGCAGGCAAAGGTACAAGATTCGGATCTCAAGGCAATGCCGTGAAGCAGCACGAGGATTTGCTTGGCAAGTCAGTGCTTCAAAGGTCAATTGAACCATTTCTTGAACACAAAAAAATCAACGGCGTTGTTGTCGTGCTTTCGGATGGCGATACAGGTGCAGAGAACCTTACGGAGAGTCTTGATCAAAGCAAGTTAACAATTGTTTCATTGGGTGGCAAGACCAGGGCAGAGACAGTTTTAAATGGCATCAGATCGCTGGGTGGTGAGGTCCGTGACGTCGATTGGATTCTCGTGCATGATGCGGCTCGCCCACTTATTACTGCCGAATTGATTGATCGTCTTATTGATGGGGTCGGAAATTACTCTGATGGTGGGTTACTCGCCTGTCGTTTAGTGGATACCATTAAGCAATCTGATGATCGTGATCATATCTTTTCTACAGTTGACCGAAAAAAATTTTGGTCGGCTCAGACGCCACAGATGTTTAGGCGAGCTACGCTCGAAGAAGCGTTAGAGGGTAAGAATAATTTTGAAGAAATAACCGATGAGTCCTCAGCGGTAGAGCGACTGGGCATGAAACCGAGGCTTATTCAATCTGAGGCGGATAACTTTAAAATCACATACGAACGTGATCTTGATCGTGCGCAATTAGTCCTTGAACAACGTTCTTTCAGAAAGGTTGCTGACAAATGAGAATTGGTGAGGGATTTGATGTGCACGCTTTGGTGTCGGACAGACCCTTAATCCTTGGTGGCGTTCTGATTCCCCATGAGAAGGGATTGGCGGGACATTCGGATGCGGATGTTTTAATCCATGCATTGATTGACGCGCTTCTGGGCGCATGTGGTCTGGGCGATATTGGCCAACATTTCCCCGACACAGATCCTCAGTGGGAAGGCATCGGCAGTAGGGTTATGCTTGCGACGGTATATAAAATGGTGTGTGAATCCGGATATGAAGTGGTCAACGTAGACTCTACGGTTATTGCAGAGCGACCTAAATTATCACCGTATATTGCGCATATGCGTGAGGTGTTGGCCGAGTTGCTCAGTGTCAGTGTTGACCAGGTAAACGTCAAAGCAAAGACCTCGGAACGTTTGGGGATGGTTGGCCGGGAGGAGTGCATTGTTGCAATGGTCTCGGTTTTATTATCGTCCACGTAATAATCGGATCTTGAGTTAATTAACTCAAGATGGACGCAACCAGGGTTGATATCGCGGCACCCACAAGATGATGTTGCTCTTTGTCTAGGTGAATGCCATCAACTTTACTGGCGGTTGTGACGGATGAGCAATCAAAGTAATGGCATTTCAGATCATCAGAGATCTTTTTATATTCCTCCGACAAACCTACTATTTTATTTTCTCCACCCTTGAATTTAGGAGCAATGGGTCCTCTGGGAGTCTCGATTATCGGTGGTGTGACTAATAGAATAGGCGGGATAGGCATTCCAGGCTCTACGGGAGCCGTTTTTATGTGATTCACTATCGTGCGTATCCCCTGTGCAGAATGCCATGCATTAAAGTCATGCATTGATTGGAAGTCATTTGTCCCTAGCGCAAGAATGACTAAGTCTAGAGGCGAATGCATTTCTATAACTTGCTGAATGCCATCTACGCCTTTTCGACCTGGTAAAAAGGGGTCATTCCAAACTGTTCGTCTTCCATTAAGACAGTTCTCAATGACTCGAACTTTGGCTTCACTCTGATTAAGCAGATTCTCCATAAAACCTGTCCATCGATCATCGAAGTCTAAACGCCTGCGCGTTCCTGGGATAATACCCCAGGTCAATGAATCAGAATAAACGAGGATTTGTTTCATGTCATGGAGCCTCTATGTTGGATAGTTATTCAGTGCATGGACATATTTTGCACCACTTTTTCAAGCAAAATATCCGCATCTTTTTGAAGTAATAATTTTTGAGATACTAATGCCTCAGTTGCTTCACGTACTTTTTGAACGTAAGTCATGTAGTCGGGGTAGATTGAGAGTAATGATGGTCTAGAGTCATTAGCTGCTATTGCCGCACTATCATCTAGTGATAGTGGAATAAAGGAACCATTTTCATCGCAGAGGTCACCGCCGCCGAATTCTGTAGTCCGAAGGTTCCAACCTAGATGAGTCCCCATAGGGACTTCGATATGTGGATGTCTTACGCCAGCGATATCATGACCAAATTGATCAACCGCTGGCACTAACACCTTGTGGTTCGCAATCACCTCTGGAACGAGCAAGTCCACCACGCCGCGGTTAAATTTTACTCTTGAGCCAAACTCCATATCTCCAGATCCATTTAAGGCAGCACGAAAATTTTCTTTTATTAAGCTTGGTAAGAACATGGACGAGGCCTCAACTAGTGTTTCGTCATAAATTTTTGGATAAATTGAATCCAAAGGTAGCTCTCCATCGGCAACCCATTCTTCTAAATTTGAAAACAGAGCACGCATTAAAGCTCCAATGTGCAAGTTATTTGAGGGAAAGAAACATTGTCTTTCGCCGTACCCATTGTGTGCCAAACTATTGAATCGGTTGTAGCTCTCTGCGCCTGATATTAGAAACTTTCTAACTCGTGACGATTCAGAAAAATCCATGGTTCCACCCTCACTTGAGCTAACCAGAGATGCTCTTGACTGCCAATATTGAGTCGAGGTATCGGTGTGAAAAATATATGGATCAAAGGCTGGTTTCTTTAAAATTCCATCAGGAAACTTTAAAAACGGATTAACGCGGACGGAATACTGTCTCGGGAAATTCACGTCTGGAATAAATCGTTCAGAATGTTGGGTAGATACTCTGTATGGTTGCGAAAACCGATAATTCAAGTAAGTCTTCTCTACTCCCGCAGCATGGATATTCATGCCATCACACACTTTTTGATTGTTGAGGTCGACGTTGAATCCTTGGTAGAGAAAATCTCGCAGGTATTTAGCTGCTTGACCGATACCCTGACAAATGACGTGTTTGATGTCAGGCGTTGGGTTTTGATTACCCAATGAATCTTTATTTTCGTGCCTTAGATGTGAAATAAAGTCCCGCGTCGTTGCAAGCCCTAATCCCATGACGGGCGAGTCGACTGCTTGGTAAATCAAATGATAGTTCCTATTTTTTAGAAAACCATTTTTAACGCAGATGAAGGTCAATGAAGGTTCCCCTGGCCATCCGTCGGGACAATGCGCGAATTGCCATTGGTCTGCAGGGACTGCTTCACCTTTACGTACCCCAGAGCTGCTTGCGTCTGTTGATCCACTTTCCATGACAAATAGTGAAGCCTTCGCTGTTTCTTGATCGGTAGATATCGTAGGGAATGATTTGACGAAGTCTCTTCCGGATAGGGGGAGCGTGTATGGGTTTTGATCTTCAAAACTCTTGCCATTAAATTCCGTGAGAATGAAGCCTGTGACAGGTTTATCATTTTCTAGGGCAGTCGGAAAGTCAACCACAAGCCTGTCTCTTATACACATCTCCGAGCCCACGAGACCTCTCTA
>CAJXPC010000169.1 GCA_913057845.1 uncultured Pseudomonadota bacterium | reverse complement strand
CTACACCTCTCTATTCGTCGGCAGCGTCAGATGTGTATAAGAGACAGCTTCATAGTAGTTCTCCTGTTTTTGAATTAGATGAGGTTGATTGTTCGGTTAATGCAAACGGTGTGCGCACGAACCCTAATGTTTTAGGCACGCGTTGTGCGACAACGACGTAGAGCATTCGCTCCGTTGGATCTTTTGAATCAAACGGGAATTTGGTGACGAGGGTCACGCGTTCGTGATTGGTGGTGAATCCTGATTGAGCTTCGTTGATTGGTACCACATCGGTTTCCACTACTTGGTAGCGCTTAAATTCACCTGACTCGAATTTCAAATCGAGAACATCGCCAATATTTAAGAAAAAACACACCAGTTTTTCCATAAGATTTCCTTTCATAAGAGGTTAATGGTGCTCACGAGTAAATCTGCTTCTTATGGTTTTTAAAAGCATCCCACTTACCCTCCACAGACCGGTTCGTGTGCATTGTTTAGATCTCCAGATACTGTGTTGATATGCTCCGGGCTACGACGACGTATCGCATAGGGCCACCGGGGATCGGTGCGTCAAAGGGGTAGCAGGTGATGAGGGTAATTCGATCGTCTCCTGCGTCCATGGCGACTGCTACGTCGTTTTGGTGGACGACTTCGGTACCGATCACTTCGTAGACCTTTGTGTTTCCATTGGTCGATTGAAGGGTGAGTTGGTCACCAGCCCCTAGGTGTTTTAGAAATGAGAAATGCGTGTCTCGATGCCCACTCACCACAACGTTACCAAAGCTCCCTGGTAGTGCCGTACCAGCCATGTGCCCGGGACCAAATGCTAAGGTTCTACCTGAAGTGCCGGAGAGCACCACTAAGTCAACGGTACCGTCCTGTGCTGTGAGCCGCGCAACGGCCTGAGTGTCCGCCCAAGGCCATGGTTGTTGGGCATCGGTGCTCGTCACGGTATCTTCCCAAGCAACCTGGATCAGTTGTTGCGCGATCCAGGCTTTGGCGTGGATGTATCCTGCCTCAAAGAGTTGCCAAATCGAGAGCGACATGAGACTCACGAAGATCACATGTCGAATTCGAAGTCTCATGCTTGTCTCGCCCGAGTGGTGTTTCGTGTGATCACGAAAAATACGGAGGCTAACAGTAAGAACAGTGCGGCCAGTATCAGATGCATTACAGACGGTGTGGCAGTTTGAGGCAATGAGCCAAAAATTTTAGCCTGGCTCCATCGGTTGGGGAGATTCAACGGGATGAGTTGTCGGTACATGAACTGTGCAGTTCTGCCGGGGGTGACGTCAACCGCGACGAGACTCGAGTACTTGGTAATTAGTGAATGCTCAAGTGCGAGTCCTAAGACAGCTTCTCGTACTGCTTCCGCTGGCGCACCACCACGAAGCAAACCCATGTGTTCGGAGATTTTTCTACGTGCCCAAACCTGACCGATTCCTTTTTCACTCTGTTGGTTCTCGAGGTTGACGGTCTGAGACCATGTTTGACCTGCGAACAGACCATCAATTTGGAGTGGCCCTGTTGCAGCCTCATCCATGGCAGCTACTATCACGAGTGGTTCACCTTG
Source organism: uncultured Pseudomonadota bacterium (assembly GCA_913057845.1). GTDB lineage: Bacteria > Pseudomonadota > Gammaproteobacteria > Burkholderiales > Eutrophovitaceae > Eutrophovita. The sequence goes on along the minus strand of CAJXPC010000169.1, from coordinate 3,026 downwards.
GTATAAATCAGGAATTACTGATGGTGTTATGTCGATGACAAAACCTTCTGGCCATCTGGTCTTGATGTCAGTAACCACTGGATTTTCGAGTCGACTAAAAAACTCCCCCATTTTTGTGCTGACTTCTGAAATGTCGCCAATATAGGTGAAGGTGCCGCGACCGTACTCGGCGATTTTAGTCATGAGGTGACTGTTGGGGGCTGAGCCAATTCCGATTGGAAATAACCTGTTTCCCCCAAGTCTTTTTTTGATTAACGAAAAAATATGATCTTCGTTTCCTACACTGCCATCTGTAATGAAGACCACCTGACGAATCCGTCCCGGCTTGGCATCGTCATTCAGCGCGGTGCTCAGCGCCGGTAAACTGTTGGTGCCCCCATTCGCCTCAAGTGCATTGATGTAACGACACGCGACTTTGAGGTTTTTATCTGAGGCAGGTTGCTCTTTACCGAAAAGTGCGCTTGTTTCGTCATTAAATTGGATGATATTGAACCGATCGTTTTTACCCATTCGACGAACCGCCATTTTTAATGCGCTTTTGGCTTGATCGAGTGACGCGCCGTCCATCGAGCCTGACGTGTCAACCACAAAGACAACATCTCGTGGTAATCGAACACTTGTGGTTAAGGGGGCCGTTGGTGGGAATAGGGTGATGAGTGCAAAGTGTTTATCGCCTTTGTGTTCCGTATATACCGCGCTTCTTGGCATTGAGTCGGGTACGGAGCGCCAAGTGATTTCGAAGTCCCGATCCGCAGGCGCATCATCTGACGCTAACCGAATCGTGTATTGCTGATCGGTGATCTTATTTTTTTTAATTGTATGGTTCGTACTTTGAATGTCCTGTATCGAAAACCCGGCATCAAGCTTGATTGATAGATTGACGTGATTACGTTTTGGTTCTGATTCATCGAGTACCAGCGGTGATATTCTGTGTGCATCTTCGATTAGCGGTGATTGGCCGTTGCTGGTCGCGGCTTTTTCGTCCGTATCAAGGCTACCTGGAATATATCGGGGTGCTACAACCAGTGGAAATCTAAGACTCACGATCCCTTCACGGTAGTTGAGGGTATTTTGGTATTCGATCTCAACGGTAATGGATTCCCCTGGTGCAATATTAGTGAGACTTGTTGTGAAGACGTTAGGACGTTCTTGTTCGATCAGAGCCGCATGTTTTCCAGATTGAGCAGCAGCTTGAAATTGTTTTTTAGCTTGACTACGTTCTTTGATTTGACCTTCAATGATGCGGTCACCAATACGCATTCTCAGGTGATCGACCGCCGCATTCTCAGGTAGCGGAAATACATAGATACCCTCGACCCAGTCTTTAGAGTTGTTCTGAAATTTTTGGCTGACTTTGGTTCTGGATAGGATGCCCGAGACGGATATGTTGACATCCGTAGCTAAAGTCGGTGTTGGCATGTACTCGCCCGTTTGGGCGTTTTTAACGAGCAGACTGCCGCTTTTTGCATTGGACAACGCATCAGTTTTGGCGGCATTCGCAACTGTTGATGTCAGTATCAGTGTGAGAATGACTATTGATAAGCATGCGGCTATGGTTAGCCCTACGCTAATGGTTGTCAGTAAGCCTTTAAAGCTATCCTTCATTATTTGACTTGCCGGAGATTGGATGTGTGTCCAATGACCCGTCAGGGGTGTGTGCATGTTTAAACTCCTCAGTTAGTTGAAACGGACGAAATCAATGCTTCGTGAGGGTATTTAACCGATTAGGTATGGAAACGAAGGGGTTAAAAAAAGGGGGATTTCATGTCATTAGTGACAATTTTGTGGCGTTTTCGATGAGGAGATGAGTTTGGTTCCTCTTGGGGTTATAGTCTCAGTAAGAAAATTGCTGGATCATTAGGGGAGGAAGTTCATGCGTATTGCATTGGTCGAAGATGATGTGAGTTTGGCCCAAAACTATAGTGATATTTTCTCGAGAGCCGATTGGCGCGTATCGCATTACATCAGTCGTGCGAGCGCACTGGCTGGCATTGAAGAGTCACCCCCCGACTTAGCCATCATTGATGTGGGTTTAGGCGCTGAAGATGAAGGTGGCTTCCAACTGTGTCGGCAGTTAAGGGCAACGCCAGCGACAGAACGGTTACCTATTGTTTTACTGACCGCGCGAGGTGAGCAAAGCGATAAAATTTATGGTTTAAATTTAGGTGCGGACGAATACTGCACTAAGGATCATTCCACCGATTATTTAATTGCGGTCATCAATAGTCTGATCAGGCGTATTGAAATGGACCGTCAAGCGCCCAGAGTGGATCGGAGTAAGAAAGTTATAGGTTCCCTCGAGATTTTCCCCGATGAAAGTCGTGCATCTTGGAAAGGAGTGCTCATCGATATCACTGTTGGCGAGTACTGGATCATTGAACGTCTCGTGGAGCTAGCAGGCTCAATTAAGACGCATCGTCAGTTAATGATTAATGGTATTGAGGTGAGTCAAAATACGGTAACTTCCAATATCAAAAGAATTCGTAAAAAATTTAAAACCATTGATCCAAACTTTAAGGCGATTGAGACTGATTTTGGTCGTGGGTATCTTTGGCAAAAAGATAAGTAGCTGATGTGACCATATTTAACCATGCGTCTTAAAACAAAATTTATTCTTGTTCTGTCAGTACTGTTTCTGGTGCCACTCCTTAGTGTGTACTACGCTCAGGCGTTGATGGAGAAAATGCTTGAAGCTCAAGAAGAGAGCGTGTTAGCCACGGCTCGAGCGTTAAGTACGGCGATTAGCGATCGACCATCTATTTTCACAAGTAATGTTGTGACGCCTTTTGCGCCCGATGCAGCCCGTCATATTGAAATTGGACAGTTGCCTGGAAAGCCAGAGGTTGATGGGAAAATTGACGATTGGCAAGATTTGATGGTGCAGTCCTCACCTATTCAGTATGGTTTTGGTGGAAATGCAGATCGCTCTTTCTCGGCCCGATATCGTATTGGGAGTTATGACCAGGTTATTTATATTGCTGTCTCTTATACACATCTGACGCTGCCGACGAATAGAGAGGTGTAGA
>CAJXPC010000168.1 GCA_913057845.1 uncultured Pseudomonadota bacterium | reverse complement strand
CACCTCTCTATTCGTCGGCAGCGTCAGATGTGTATAAGAGACAGGAATGTTTAGAAATTTAAACAACAAGCTCATTCGTTTTGGGAAATGAGTTTCAAAATTTCCGCTTTTTAATCCCTTAAGTGTTAGTTGAGCAGCACGTTTGGGGGACATCAATAAAGGCATTTTGAATTCATTTTTTTCTGTGAGCCGAGTGTTTACAAAGCCTGGAGAGATAAGCGATATGTCTATGTTGTGCCGCTTTAATTCTAGATGTGAACTCTGTGCTAAGTGGGAAATGGCCGCGCGACTTGCGCCATAATCGGAGGCATTGGGGAGCCCTCGATAGGCAGCTAAGCTGGAGAACCAGCTCCAATGATATTGTTTTTTTATCAATGGGTTTGAGCTCCAGTAGCGCACGATTCTTGGGAATAAGTTGAACGCACTTAATAAATTGGTATGTAGCCGTTGCTGTGTCGCTTCAGGGTCAAGGCTTAGGATACCTCCGGGGTGATATACCGCGGGTAGCCAAAATACGGTATCTGGAACTGTTTCCTGTTGGATAAGAAAATCCATTACCTTTGATACATTCTCAGTGCTAGAAACATCCATAGGTAATATTCTGGCTCTGTCTGAAAACTCCAGTTTAAGTCGCTTTTCGTTACGCGCAGAAACGCTCAGTTGAGCTTTTTGTAGTTTGAGTGCCTGGGCGAGAGCAAGTCCAATGCCCTCCGATGCACCGATAATCCATACATGACGATCGGACCAGTCTGTAATGGGAGTGTTAGACCTGAACATCTTATCGAGGCGTTATTTGGAGAAGCTAACCACGACGTCACCTAAGTGAACCCCAAATTTTGAAAACTTAGCGTGGTTGACCATTGTTCCGGTTTTTGATATCCACATTTGGTCATCAAATTTGAAATTCATTTTCTTGCCTTCAACTTTGATCGTGAGAGTGTAGGACCACCTCAGCACATCGCCTATAACGACACCTGAAGCAACGCCCACGACGTCTGGCGCCCGTCCTGACCACTCTGTTTCGCTAGTACGGTTCAGTGTCCAAGTGCGGTTCTCTATCTCTCCATCATTCCAAGTAAATGTCTCCTTGAGCGTGCCCGATTCATCGTCGAATGTTCCTACTGTCAGCACTTCAAAAGTTCGTATTATTTTTCCGGATCTGTCTTGAACAAAGCCAGAACCTTGAGTCTGTCCAGAGAAGAAAGTAATTAGATCAAATGTTGCCATATTGCTCCTTTCTAGTTGTTCGATTTCATCATTAGAGCAACCAATGAGAGAAAAAATGATAGAGATTAGGGATAAGCTAGTCGTTACTCGTTGCGTAAATGTGGCCATGTCGACGATTATGAAGGTGTAGGAGTGATAAGGAAATTAGTTTCAAAATTATTGGTATTGAAAGATAAATTATTGCTAGAGATTCGTGCTTAGGCGTGAGTCCGGGTTGGTAGCCCCAGAAGCTTAAGAGTGGTAGTGCTAGTCCAGCGGCGATCGCTAGTCCTAATTTCATGAGCAAACCCCATGCGCCAAAAATTGTTGCCGAGTGCTTTTCTTGATTGATGAATTTAATTTTCTTGATCAATAGCATCGAGGTTAGTAATAATTCTGCCCCCACGAAAAATCCTGTGCCGATACATATTAAGGTAAATAACTCGGGGTTAGTGTCATTGATTGCGAAGCCGGGGATGAATATGATGACAGTCATGCAAAGGATTATTTTATATAAGCTAATAGTGTTGTACGTTGCGATTGTTCTCTGCCAGAACCATATTCCTAGTAGTGCAGAAGTAAAATAAATACCTAATAGTCCTCCTCCATGTGCTTTCGAGAGCCCTAAGTAATCCGTTACGTAAAACATGAATAGTGTTGCTGCAGTGGCATTGGCTAACGCGCTAATGAAAAGAGGTGTCATCAACTGTGTCATCAACCTAAAACTCTGCCAGTCAAAAGCTGTGTAAGTAAGTGAGCTGTTATGCAATCGGGGTAGACTGAGAAGGCACAGGCTTGTCATGACTGTTATGCAAATTAGGTAGATGGAAAAGATATTCGTGTGGGTCATGGTTGATAATGTGGATGCAATAATGACTCCCAGGAGCGTGAATTGTTCCCGTCGACTTACTAATGCGGACTGTTCCCCTGTGTTGTTTGTCCATTGAATTGGCCATGCCTGTATCGCTATGCTGAGTGCGCCTGCGCTGGCCGATACAAGTAGCGTGAATAGCCCCATGTAGGTCAGAACCTGGAGATTGCTGCTCAGGGCGCTGGGGGGGTTAATTAAGGCGATGTAGCTCGCTGCCATCAATGCCGCCGATGGGAGGCACCAGAACTGAAATTTATGCCGACTGGGTGTTTTATCAATGAGTTTGCCTACTAATGGATCTGTGACTGCATCAAGCAGTCGGACTAACATCAATATAACGCCAATCGTCGCTAAGGAAAGTTCGTACGTGTTGGCGTAAACGTTAGGAACGAGGATGTATAAGGGAAGACTCGTTGCTGAAACAACCAGGCCGGATAATCCGTATCGTAATGACTGAGTGCGAGTGATTGGCAAGGTTAAGTTCGTAGTTCGATTCTTATTAGGTGGGAGCTTTCTGTGGGTAATGGCACAAGGTGTACTGGACGACGTTAATGTCTCCGTTTAAAAAGCCTGATCTGCAATAGGATAGGTAGAACTCCCACATTTTTTTGAATTGCATGGGGAATCCAAGCGCCTCAATTTTGATCCATTGTGTTTGAAATCGTTTAAACCACTCTAATAATGTCCAGGCATAATCATCTCCAAAATCATGACGGTCTAGAATATTAAATTTGTACTTCGCGGCCAAATTCTTGAATTGTGACTGACTCATAAGTATGCCGCCGGGGAAGATGTATTTCTGAATAAAATCAACCCCTGTTTGATATTCATCAGCTAGCGAATCGTTGATGGTGATCGCCTGAATGACCGCTCGTCCATTTGGTTTCAATGACTTTTTGATTATCTCAAAGAATGCTTCCCAGTAGGCTTTACCTACGGCTTCAATCATTTCGATTGATACAATGGCGTCAAACTGTTCGTCAACATCTCGGTAGTCTTGCAACAAGATCGAACTTCTTTTGTTAAGCCCGACGTTTTTCAATGTATTTATCGCCCAATCTTTTTGCTGTTGAGATAGCGTAATGCCGACGTGTTTCCCTGGCATTTTTTCAAGGCGTATTTTCGATAACTCTCCCCAGCCGCAACCAATTTCCAGTGTGGTGGAATCTTCATTGAGCCGACCAAGTTTTGAGACGGCACGTGAGATTTTGAATTGTTGTGCCTCTTCAAGGTTAGAGGCTATTTTCCCTTCTTCGCTGTGGCGAATCGCGCTTGAGTAGGTCATCGATTGATCCAGCCATAGTTGATAGAAATTATTACCAAGATCATAGTGTGCTTGGATGTTATTTCTGGCTTGTTGTTTGGTATTTTTGTTAAGTAGATGTCGAAGGCGATTTAAAACGTTTGCTAATTTTCGACCTCTTATGGGTGAGTCCAGCACTCGTCTGTTTTGACCAATGATCCATAACAGTTGATTGAGGTCTGGGGTGTCCCAATAACCCTCCATGTATGTTTCACCAAATGCAATGTCTCCGCGAAGAATAATACTGCGACACACTGCCCAGTCTTTGATAATAAGGATTGCTGGCTTAACTTCATTTGTGGCGGTAGGCTTTGGAGGGTGTCCGAAGCTGCGGATGAAACCATTTGGGCCTTGTACTTCGAGAGTGCCAAATTCTAATTGATCAAGAAACTTGAATACAAGTCTGACCCAGAGGTTTAGGGAGGGTGTGGTCATTTATTTCTTTCAGAAAGTGTCAATGGAATTTTTTTTGCCCACAGCATTAAGGCATTGAAGTGAATTTGAGTGATGATTCTAAGGCTTATGAAGGGGTACTTGAATAGCGCCCCCAATGCAGATCGCGTGGTTAATGGTGCTGCCACACCAGTCATCAATGTTTTGAGTACTAATTGATCTTTAAAGTAATCTATGCGCGCAAAGTCACGCTTGGTTTTTTTGTCGTAATTGAATTGAAATTGGTAATGACCTGTAACTGATAGGAAGGGGGATACGTAAAAACATTTAGGTGTTGAAATGACATCGCCTATCTTAAAAAAAGCATGACCAAATGGTGGTTTTAAAACGTAGGTGTGATGTTCCCCAAAAGTGTTATGTACTTCTGCAAGAACTGCAACAAGTTCGCCCAACTTGTTTTCGCAAAACCAAAAGCTTACAGGCTTGAATTGATATCCGAGCACTCTTGGAAAACATACAAGCCAGATTTCCCCATCAATAACATTCTCTAATTTATGTTCGATGAATATGTTTTTTAACCATCTTTTAATATTGCCACCAGACCCATGGTCTTCATCATTTAGAGAGATTAGACTTCTTCGATTAATGCCAACAATCCAGTTACCCCACTGGGGTTTATCGTTTGGTGTTGCGTAGAAAATAGACCGAATAGGCACGCGCAAATAAAATGTGCGAGATCTTAGGGCGTGCGTCCTAGGGCCTGTCTCTTATACACATCTCCGAGCCCACGAGACCTCTCTACATCTCG